>JAGOXX010000092.1 GCA_018059485.1 Aeromonadaceae bacterium
TACTGGCGTGGCATCGCCTGTTGCAAGCCCAGCGTGGCGGCCGCCTGATCCAGCTCAGCATATTCCCACCAGGCGCTCCAATCTTGTCCATCGCGATTGCCCCACCAGCCGATAATATCGCTGGCGTGATGCGGATCGGCGGGGCCGGGCAGTGGCAAGTTCTTCAGCAGATCCTGGCGATAGGCACGTTTAAGAATGTTGTAGATGCCGCCCTCGGCGAACTGTTGCAGCAACATATCGTCTCGCTGTTTAGCGACCAGATAGAGCATCCAGAAACTCTTGATGGTGTGGCCAAAGTCGGCGTGCCGAGCATCGGTGGCACGACCAGAGTCATCATGGATATAGCCGAAGAATCGTTGCTCCTGCGGGTAGTAGAAATCCCGAACGATGGCGGTGGCCAGCCAACCCATCTGGTTGCTCCAAGTCTGCTTTTCCTTGGCGGGTAACAGCGGAGTGAGCAACACCATGTAGGCATTGAGCTGATCAAGCTGGGAGACCAGCTCCACTTGCTGATTGTTCTGGCGACTGGCCGGGTACCAGGTCAGCCGCTGATGGTTCTTGTCCAGATACTGGCTAAAAATGAAGTTGTGCAGTTTCTCGATGTCGGTCAGCACCGCCGGATCCCGGGTCAGGTAGTAGTAGAAGGCCATACCGAGCTGGGCATAGGCGAGATCCTGGCTGGTGCGCTCCTCGGGCTTATCCGCCGCTTGGCCGTTTCTGAATTTGCCAATCACATCGCCATTGGGCTGCAGAGCCTTGTGACGCAGGAACTCGACACCTTGCCGAGCTAACTCCAGCGCCTTGGGATCGCCGGTCATATGAAATATGACGCCATAGGCGAAGGTCTGGCGGGAGACCATGCGCGTCCACTGATAGGGGAACCCCTCCTTGACCCACTCCGGGGCTTGGGCCAGCTCCGGGCAGAGGCTCTCGGTGGAAATGGTCAATTGCTCGAAGGTTGGCGCCGAGGCATCGTTACATAAGAAGCTGGGAAATGCCCCATCCTCTACGTTCGCGGCAGCCTTGTACCAGAAGGGGGCCAGATCCTGTTTGACGTGGTTCAACCATTGCTGCCCGGCATAAAGCTCGGCTTGAGCCGAAAACGATAGCGTTGCGGCTAACAGCAGCGTCGAGAGGCGTATAAGCCGGGTAGTGGTGAAGAGGTTGGTCATTGACGTCTCCTTGGTCGTGAGAGCAGGAGTCGCCTATCTCATGCGAGATAGCGACAGCGTGAAACGATCCGGTTTGCTCGGTGACGGGTACCCAAGCAACAGAGTCGATGGCATCGTCAGTCGCGCCATCGACCCGAGGTAGTTGCTAGATAGAGTATGTACCTATAGCGGCAGAATATGTGAACAGCCGCACATCAGTATTTCATTAGACCCCCGGAATCCACCCGCACGGGGAGGTGGCATCACGCTTGCCAACCGAGTCTGAATTTGTTGCACTGAGTTGAGGATATTTGGTCACAGGAGTGACAGGCATGTTGGGTACTCATGATCTCTGGTTATTTGTCGTCTCGGGTTTTGTTCTGAATATCACCCCTGGGCCCGATAACATCTACATTGCCGCTCGCAGTCTGCACCAGGGATGGCGAGCTGGTCTGATTGCCAGTTTGGGGATCGGCTGCGGAGTTTTTGTTCATGTGCTGGCAGCTGCACTCGGCCTAGCAGCTCTGTTGGCGGCATCGGCGACAGCGTTCATGCTGGTTAAACTAGTCGGGGCTGCCTATCTGCTGTGGCTGGGGGTTGGCCTGTTACGAAGCAGGGAGTCGCTGGCGAGTGAGTCGGATGCTCCGCACGCTTTGCCACTGTGGCGCATCTTTCGTCAGGGTTTTATCACCAATGTACTCAATCCGAAGGTCGCGCTGTTCTTCTTGGCCTTTGTCCCGCAGTTCATCAGCCACGAGGCGCCCAGCAAGACGTTGGCGTTTATTTTCCTGGGGGTACTCTTCGATCTAAATTCGATGCTGTGGTGCGGAGCTCTGGCCTGGTTTAGTGCCAAGGCGGGGCGTCGCCTGCGGCAGAGTCAGGGGTGGAGCCGTTGGCTCAATCGGACGGTTGGTGGCTTGTTTGTGCTGCTTGGCGTTCGTTTGGCGCTCATCGAACAAGGAAGTTAACCCTCGAGGCCTCTGCCTCGAGGGTTAGTGCGCTCGATCAATCTGGATGATCGACGGGCTCGACGATCAGTGTGATGCCATCGACAGCTGAGACTCGAACATGACTCCCAGCCGAAAGCGGCTTCTGGCAGCGAACCGGCCAGACGCTATCGCCCAGTCGGACCCGGCTCAGGCCGTTGACGACATCCTGTTGCAAAATCGCCTGCTGACCGAGCCACTGCTGCGGTCTCTGGTTCAGATGGCGGGCAGGATCCTCGCCATCGCCCTGCAGACGCTGATGCTGCCAGTACCACCAACCGCCGGTAAACAGCAGGGCCAGCACCGAAAAGAGTAACCACTGGGCAACCCAATCTAGCGGGATCACCAGCTGAAGCGCGGCGATCGTTATGGCAGCCAACCCCAACCAGAGCAGATATCCGGCGGCCCCTAGCAGCTCGAGCAGCAGCAGGGCACCACCGAGGATCAGCCAGTGGACACTGGTCAGTTCGGTCAGGAACGCCATCCGTTGGTCTCCTCGCCTTGAGTGGGGGGCGCGGCTGCTATGCCGCTACCGGTTGTCGATTTGAAGAGCTCGCTGATGCCACCGATGGCGCCGATCAATGAACTGGCCTCCAGCGGCATCATGATGAGCTTGCTGTTTGGACTGTCGCCAATCTTGGTCAGCGCTTCGGTATATTTTTGCGCCACGAAGTAGTTGATGGCCTGGCTGCTACCCTTGGCAATGGCCTCGGAGACCATCTCGGTAGCTTTGGCTTCAGCCTCGGCTTGCCGTTCCCGCGCTTCGGCGGCGAGGAAGGCCGCCTGCCGTTCCCCTTCGGCCTTGAGGATCTGTGACTGTTTTTCCCCTTCAGCTTTCAGGATCCGCGACTGTCGAACCCCCTCAGCCTCAAGGATCTCGGCCCGCTTTTGCCGCTCGGCTTTCATCTGGGCATTCATTGATTCGATCAAATCAAGTGGCGGTTTGACGTCGCGGATCTCGATACGCGTGAACTTGACCCCCCACGGGCTAGTGGCCGCATCCATGGTCATTAGCAGTTTTTCGTTGATGGTATCGCGCTGGGAGAGCATCTGGTCGAGCTCCATGGCGCCCAGCACGGTACGAATATTGGTCATGGTCAGGTTGCGGATCGCCTGCATCAGATCACTCACCTCGTAGGCGGCCTTATGGGCTTCAATCACCTGCACGAAGCTCACCGCATCTATGGTGACGTTGGCGTTATCGCGGCTGATGACCTCCTGGGGTGGAATGTCCATCACCTGCTCCATCATGTTGATGCGTCGGCCAACCTTATCGACGAACGGGATCAGGATGTTGAAGCCTGGTTGCAGAGTGCCGGTATAGCGACCGAAGCGCTCCACAGTCCAGTTGAAACCTTGCGGCACTATCTTAACGCCGGCCTGAATAAAGACCACGACCACGGCGACTACCACAATGAGTCCGATCAAATTGCCATCTGGCAGCATGAGTTGTACCTCGTCTATGAGTGATTATGAGCTATTTGACACCCTATCTTAGCCTTATTCCCGTCTGAAGGTTGTGGTTTCGCTAGCGAAATGGCGGATTGCGGGCTCTGGTGGTAAGGCTATGGCTGTCTCTCTGCTAACCAGGCTAAATAACCGCTCTTAATGATGCTGCAGCGACGAGGCCGCACACACTGACACGCCGTGAACCCTTCCCTGGGGGCTCCACCGCGCCATCCCTGGCGCGGAGGGTCAGCTTAGTGCGACCCCGCCCCTCTACTGAGTGATCTATTTTTCGGCTCAGCTAGTTAGAGCGGCGTTCTCTGCTCACCACCATGGCGTTCATCATCCGGGGGCTCGATGACGGCATTCCTGCCACAACGGTCATCTCTCATGCGGGCAAGCAGTTGGTACGCGAAGCAGGGGAATTTTAATAACTAATAAGCATAAAGAGTTCGTTTTTATTATTTTATGCGCTTAACAAGCAACCTTATATTCGCAGTGAGAATGCGATGGAGAAAGCGTCATGGACTATCTACCCCTGTTTGCCAAGGTATCTAACAAGCCAATCCTGCTGGTGGGCGGAGGTGAGGTTGCATTGCGCAAGGCCCGGTTGCTGCTGGAGGCCGGAGCTCGACTCACCGTGGTGGCTCCGCAGCTGCATGAGGAGTTACAGGAGCTCGCGGATGCTGGTGTTCTGCATTACCTGAATGATGAATTCAGTGTTGAACAGCTGGCGGAGCAGCGCTTGGTGATTGCCGCCACCGATGATGAAGCGGTCAACGCTGCTGTGGCTGCTGCCGCGGATGCGGCTGGTCTTTGGGTCAATGTAGTCGATGACCCGGCGCGTTCCAGCTTTATCTTCCCGTCGATCATCGACCGTTCGCCCATCATGGTGGCGGTCTCCAGTGGTGGAGCTGCTCCTGTGCTGGCTCGCCTGCTGCGCGAACGGCTCGAAGCCCTGCTGCCTTCCCATCTGGGGGCGCTGGCCCGCTTGTCTGGAGAATTGCGCGGCAAGGTTAAGAGTGCGTTCGATTCGATTAGCGAGCGGCGCCGTTACTGGGAGCGGGCTTTTGCCTCCTCCCGGCTGGCGGCCTTGCTGCAAAGTGGTGATGAAGCCGGTGGTCGCGCCTGGCTGGCCGATGAGCTGGCCCAGAGCGAGCAGCAGGGGGGGGAAATCGTGCTGGTCGGTGCCGGACCCGGTGATGCGGGGTTGCTGACTCTCAAGGGGTTGCAGCAGATCCAGCAGGCCGAAGTGGTGCTCTATGACCAGCTGGTGTCGCCGGAAGTGCTGAATCTGATTCGTCGCGATGCTGAACGCATCAGCGTCGGCAAGAGGGCTGGTGCTCATAGCGTGCCCCAGCATGAGATCAATGAGCTGCTGGTCGAACACGCGCGAGCAGGCAAGCGGGTGGTGCGTCTCAAGGGGGGCGATCCCTTCATGTTTGGGCGCGGCGCCGAAGAGCTTGAGGTCGCCAAGGCGGCGGGTATCCCCTTCTCGGTGGTGCCCGGGATCACGGCGGCAGCGGGAGCCACGGCTTATGCCGGGATTCCGTTGACCCACAGGGATCACGCTCAGAGTGCGGTGTTTATTACCGGTCACTGCCAGAAAGATGGTCAGGAGGCGGACTGGCCGGCACTGGCGGCGAGCAATCAGACCCTGGTCATCTACATGGGGCTCATCTCCTCACCAGTAATCCAGGAAAAATTATTGGCTCACGGCCGGGCACCGCACACACCGGTAGCCCTGATCGAGCGGGGGACCACGGCGGCCCAGCGAGTGTTCCGTGGCGAGTTACAAAATTTGGCCCAGTTAGCTCAGGGTGCCCAGAGCCCATCGCTCATCGTGGTCGGTGAGGTGGTGGCGCTGGCCGATAGTTTGAGCTGGTTTCACGGCCAGTTGAGTGGTGGTTTAGGTGCCACTGGTTCCGAACATTTGGTGAATCTGGCCTAGGGCCGACACCGCAGGATTTAGCGCAACAGGAGTAGCAAGCCATGACTCAACCCTTGGATGCAGCAAGATTGACCCATTTGAAGCAACTGGAAGCGGAAAGCATCCATATTATCCGTGAAGTAGCGGCCGAGTTTGAGAACCCGGTGATGCTCTACTCCATCGGTAAAGACTCCTCTGTGATGCTGCATCTGGCTCGCAAGGCGTTTTATCCGGGCAAGCTGCCCTTCCCCTTGCTGCACGTCGATACCAACTGGAAGTTTCGCGAGATGATCGCCTTTCGTGATGCCACGGTGAAGAAGTACGACATGGAGCTGATCGTCCACAAGAATCCGGATGGTTTGGCCATGGGCATCAACCCCTTTGTCCACGGCAGTGCCAAGCACACCGACATCATGAAGACCGAAGGGTTGAAGCAGGCACTGAACCAGTATGGTTTTGATGCCGCCTTCGGCGGTGCACGCCGCGACGAAGAGAAGTCTCGCGCCAAGGAGCGTGTCTACTC
>JAGOXX010000020.1 GCA_018059485.1 Aeromonadaceae bacterium
GCTTTGCTGGATATTGCCACAGGATAGTGAGTCAGCTTATGTTTTTTGATTTTTATGTACAAAAAACAAACACCTCGGGGGTCAGCCAAACTTGTTTTTGTCTTCGGGCTCGCCATCGAACCTTAACGCATGGGGCAACGGTGTGTTGGTAAAAAGGAATCTCACTTCAGTGAATGGCATTGGAACGACGCCTTGTTTTCGTCCGGTTAGAGGAAATTTGCCGTGACGAGCCGAGATGAATACAGCATCAATCGTATAAAAAATGAGTGATTTGGTGCTGCCAAAGGGTGTCATTGTGGATCGTTCTGGGGCAAAATAGCGCCCGCAAAAACGACCTCCCTGCGGGGGCCGTTTTTTTCATTTCTGTCATTTACCGAGGCCGGTCATTGTAACCGGAGACGATAAGCCGATTCGTGTGCCGTTGTGCCAGAACGAATCAACATAGCAAGAGGAAATCCGATGTGTCACTCACTGCGGTTTCGACCGTTCGGTCTGGATCTGGCGGCTCATACCCTGTCACCCCTGATGGTCTTTGGTGGCACTCGTGCCTGCGGGGGGCGTCATGACTGAATCGACGAGCATGAAGCGCCCTGGGCTACGCAAGAGCCTGAGTTTGTGGCAAGTTGTGATGATGGGGCTGGCCTATCTGACGCCGATGGCGGTGTTTGATACCTTTGGTATCGTTACCGAGATGACGGTTGGTCACGTGGCAACCTCTTACCTGCTGGCGCTTATCGGCATGCTATTTACCGCGCTGAGTTACGGTACTCTGGTGCGTCGCTTCCCGTCGGCGGGTTCGGCTTACACCTATGCGCAGAAGGCGTTCAACCCCTACATCGGCTTCATGGTCGGCTGGTCCTCGTTGCTCGACTATCTCTTCATGCCGATGATCAACATGCTGTTGGCCAAGATCTATCTGACGGCCATGTTCCCGGGGGTTCCTGCGGCCTACTTCATCTTCGGTCTGGTGACCATCATGACGCTGCTGAATCTACGGGGCATCAATCTGGTGGCCAACTTCAACAGTCTGATTGTTGCCATCCAGATCGCCATCATCCTAGTGTTCATCGGTCTGATCGCCCACGGTGTTTATCAGGGGCAAGGGCTGGGTACGCTCGCCAGCCTGCGGCCTTTTTATAGCGTGGATGCCCAGCCGCTGTTGTTGATTGGCGGCGCCACCGTGCTCTGTTTTTCATTCCTTGGTTTTGATGGCATCAGTAATCTGGCCGAAGAGACCCCCGATGCGGCCCGCGTGGTGCCGAAAGCCATCTTCCTGACCGCGTTGATCGGCGGGATGATCTTCATCAGCGTTGCCTATTTCCTGCAACTGTTCTTCCCGGATATCTCGCGGTTCCAGCAGCCTGATGCTGTGCTGCCGGAGATAGCCCTGTACGTCGGTGGCACCTTGTTCCAGTCGGTGGTGCTGGTGTTCACTACGGTTGCCGTATTGGCCTCCGGCCTGGCGTCGCACGCCGGTGTGTCGCGACTGTTGTATGTGATGGGGCGGGATACCGTATTGCCGGAGCGTTTCTTTGGTTATGTGCATCCGCGCTGGCGCACGCCGGCGGTCAACGTGATGCTGGTGGGTGGCGTGGCGCTATCAGCCGTTTCTTTCGATCTGGATGTTGCCCTGGCTCTGGTCAACTTTGGCGCTCTGGTGGCTTTTACCTTCGTCAACCTCTCGGTGATTGCCCAGTTCTACGTGCGTGAGCAGCGCCGCCACTGCTGGGCGGATCGCCTGCGTTATCTGATCCTGCCACTGTGCGGTGCGGCAACCGTGGCTGTGCTCTGGCTGAACCTGGAGCTTAGCTCTCTCTATCTGGGTCTCACCTGGGCGGCATTGGGGCTGGTCTGGCTGGCGGTGCGCACGTCGCGTTTTCGCAAGCCACTGCCACAGGCAGAAGCCTGAGTCGAGCGCATCGTCTCTTTGCGTGTTCAATCAACAGCCCGTCCCTGCGACGGGCTGTTGCTTTTGGGCTACCGATTACTGCGATGCGAGCCGCTCCAGCAAGAACTGCTTGAAGGCCTGTACCCGGGCCGGAACGCGTAGACCACTCTGGGTGATGAGGAACAGTTCACCAGAGCTGGTGGTCCAATCGGTCAGTACGGGTTGCAGCAGACCTCGTTGTAGCGAGCCCTCTGCCACCAGCGCGGGAAAGAAACCGATGCCGCCACCGGCGAGTGTCAGGCGCAACACGCTTGCGTAATCCTGGGTCTGCAACCGGGGCCATAGCGTGAGCCGCTCTTGCCGGCTGCCTTGCTCCAGCACAATGCTACAGCCCTGGGCGCCACTCATCAGAACCAGTGCGTGCTGGGGCAGGTCTTCGGGGCGAGTCGGGATGCTGGCCCGCGCCAGATAGTCGGGGGTGGCATACCAGCCCATGGCCAGTCGTGTCAGAGAGCGGGCGCTGTAGCCCATGTCGGGGAGACCGCCACCGGTGGCGCGCAGTGCAATATCGATCTGGTGACTGGCCAGATCGAGCCGTTGATTGCTGATCAGCAATTCGATGCGGATCTGCGGATGCTGTTCGGCAAAGGCAACCAATAGCGGGGGCAGCCACTCCTGGCCCAGATCCAGTGGCGCCGTGATGCGCAGTGTGCCTCGCGGTTCGCTGCGCGTTGCCCGCGCCAGCTCGGCCCCTTCATCCAGCAGTAGCAATCCCTCTCGTGCCTTACTGTAGAACATCTGCCCCTCGGCCGTGACGCTGACAGAGCGTGGATGGCGGGCCAGTAGCTGCAGCCCCAGGCTGGTTTCCAGGCGGCGTAGCCGACGGCTGATGCTGCCTTTGGTTTCACCCATCACGCGAGCGGCTGCCGACAGGGTGCCAAGTTCGACCACGCGACAAAAGGTTCGCACATCGTCGAGTGCGCCAGACAAGGTTTCCATTTCATCAACTTTATGTGCCATATCTGCCGTCTTCTCGAGTAATTTGGAAACCTTATTATGGGGCCATCGGGCAACGAGCCCAAGAGGAGAAATCAGATGACGATGCCGGTTCTGTTTATTGGTCATGGCAGTCCGCTGACGATTGAACAACCTAAACGGTTGAACGAGTGGCGGGCTTGGGGCGCATCACTACCGCGCCCGAAAGCTGTGTTGATGATCTCGGCGCACTGGGAAACCCGGCCACTGATGGTGGGTGCCACCAGTACACAACCGCTGATCTATGACTTTTATGGCTTCCCCGAGAGCTACTACCAACTGAGTTATTCGGCGCCAGGGGCACCACAACTGGCCAGTCGGATCCGCGAACTGTTGCGCGCTGGTGGAATGGCCTTTGGTGAACGCCCTGATCGCGGCTGGGATCATGGAGTCTGGATCCCGATGCTGGGTCTCTATCCTGAGGCCGATGTGCCTCTGTTGCAGATCTCGCTGCCGGGTCAGGATGCGAATGAGCTGATGCAGCTAGGGGCGCTGCTGGCGCCGCTACGGGAGGAGGGGGTGCTCATCATCGCCAGTGGATTGCTGACGCATAATCTGCGGCAGTGGACTCCGGATGGGGTCGTAGCCCCCTGGGCGAGAGCCTTTGACGGGTGGCTAGCCGAGCGGCTGCTGGCGCGGGATTGGGCTGCGTTGTGTGAGTGGCCCGCGGCGCCGGGCGCCCGTGAGTCGGTGCCGACCGCCGACCATCTGGTCCCTCTGTTTGTCGCGATTGGTGCCAGTCGGGACGGGGAGGCGGTGAGTTTTCCTGTCACGGGTTTCGAATTTGGCTCTTTTTCCCACCGCTCGGTGCAATTTGGCACCAGCGAAATCGGCCGCTGAGGCCACTGATAAATGATGACGATGATGGAGAATAAGATGACGACTCGTTCTACGGATTATGCAACTCTGCTGTTGCGCGTGAGTCTGGGTGTGATGTTTCTGGCCCATGGACTGTTGAAAATTCTGGTATTTACCCCGGCCGGAACGGTTGGCTACTTTGCCTCGCTGGGCATTCCGGCACTCTTTGCTTGGCTGACCATGGCGGCCGAAGTGGGGGGGGGATTGTTGCTGATCTTCGGGGTTCAGGTGCGTTGGGTGGCCCTGTTGCAACTGCCTGTGATCTTGGGCGCCTGGGTGGTGCATGCCGGCAACGGCTGGCTCTTTTCATCCCCGAATGGGGGCTGGGAGTTTCCGGCGTTTTGGGCGGTCGCCCAGTTGGTGCTGGCCCTGCTCGGGGATGGTCCCTACGCTCTGTGGCCAAGTGTTCGTCTGAGTCGTCTGCTTGCTCGTCGCTGATGACGGTCATACAGCCTGAGGTTGATTTGGTAACTCAGGCTGTAGCTATCACGGGATTACAGTTGGTTGATGGGGCGCTCTGGGGTGACGCCAGTCAACTGAGACGTGATTTGCTCAAACAGCTGCAACTCATCCAGATGCCAGCCCCGGGCCAGCGTCACCCATTGCGGGCCGGTTTCGCTGTTGCCGCGGAATTCGGCCCGTAACTCATAGGGGCGTGAGCCGAGCAGCGCGATGAGCAGACCCAGTAGAAACAAGGCGCCTCCGACGATCAGCCCCAGCGGTGAGGTGCCGCCTAATGGGACTATCCAGCCAACAGTTGAAAACAGTAGTGCGTAGGAGAGGATGCGCACCAGGTGGTGATGCCATTTGAGGCGACGCGCCTGGATGTTCATGATATTCCGCCGTTGATAGCGATCCTTGCGGATGACCAGCTCGGTGGGGGTGATTTGCAGATCCGTTTGCGAATACATACTGAAGCTCCTTGGATGTGGCCTCACCAGGCCAACGCTTGTTGAGTCATGAAGTGATGGTTGACCCCTGTTACTGGATCGGTGAACTCGAGTTCCCGTGCCAACAGTTGTAGTGGGTGGTTGTAATCTTCAGCCAGGTCATCGTTCACGTCGGGGTAGAAAGCATCGTTTTCGATAGGTGCTCCCAGAGCCGCCAGATGCAGGCGCAACTGGTGCTTCTTGCCGGTTACGGGCTCCAGCCGATAGCGGCAACGCTCCCCGCGTTGCTCGATGATGTCTATTCGGGTCTCGGCATTGCTGGGGCCTGCAACTTCCCGTGAGCGGAAGAAGCGATCGTCCCGTTCGATACGAGATTGCCGCACATGGGGAAATTGGATGTGGGGCAGCGCAGGAGCAATCGCCTCATAGATCTTGCGGATCTGCTGCTCACGAAACAGCCCCTGATAACTGGCGCGAGTCGCCCGGTTGACCGAGAACAGCACCAGACCTCGGGTGTGACGATCCAGTCGGTGGATTGGTTGTAGATCCGGGTTGCCGAGCCGCTGGCTTAGTCGTCTAAGCAGCGTCTGGTCGACATGATTGCCGCTGGGGATCACCGGCAAAAACTGAGGCTTATCGGCAACCAGCAGGTGGTCATCCAGATAGAGGATGTGCTCCTCGAAGGGAACGGGGCGTTCGTTCTGAACTTCGCGAAAGTAGTGAATACGCAGCCCGCTTTGGTAGGGCGTTGAGGCTGTCAGCGGTTGCATTTGACTATCGAGCACTCGTCCTCGGGCCAGTCGATCGCTCCAGCACTCTGGGCTGATGGCCGGGAAATAGGCGCATAGCCCTTCGAGGAGCGTGCTCCAAGGCCCGGGTGGCAGTACACAGGTGCTGGCATCGGCGGGCCGGGAGGTGACCGGAGGTGTCGGCATCGGTTCGTTCCGCGTCGGCATGGAAAATACCCTCAGGTGAACAAGTGAGGGCGCGTAATCTAGCACAGCTGGCATGGGGTGCAAATCAGCCAGTGGCACAGGGGGCTAGGCCTCCTCTGTGCCACTGGGTTTAGATCACTTGAGCAGACGGATGGCGAATGGTACCCGGAAGGCATTGCCCTTTGAGGTGCCGATAGCCCCCATGATGCAAAAGACCAGATGGCAGATACCAACGACCGGGAAAACCAGAACGCCGATCAGGATGAAGCTCAGGATAATCCCGATAAAATAGCCCATCAGCGCCGTGAGCGACCAGTTCAGTGCCTCTTTGGCTTGATCGTTGACATAGGCATCATCTTTCTTGACCAGATAGATGATCAATCCTGGAATGAACCCGAAAAACAGGGTGCCGATCCAGGTCAGCAGCGCCATATTGCGGGATTCCTGATCGATTACCGGGGCGATAGATTCAGCGGAGACGCTCGCGGTTTCGTTCTGTACGACTTCGTCGGTCATGCTCTTTCTCTCTGTCTTGTGAGTTGTATGTTCGGATAGTCACTGGCCATAGGCGCTAGTGACCATCCAGCAAAACGCCGAGGTTATTCACCCAGGCTATAGATTCTTACTAACTTCAGCCGAGTAGGTACGAACGGCTTTCTTCATCACGGCTATCCAGTTTTCCTGCATGCCGGTCTGGAAGTTTCCAGACTCCTTGATACTGATGTTTTTGTCGACGAGCGGCTTATTGGCGCCGTTTTTCATCACCATATCGGTTGATATCTCGGTACTCAAGGTGATCGCAAAGGCACCTGGATTCATCCAAGACCAGAATTTTTTAATCTTTACATCGACCAGATAGGTCTCTGCCGTTACATCCTCTTTCTTGGTCAGGACTGTGTACCCTTTTTCTGTCAGGGCGTTCGTCAGCCCCAGGGTGACCAAGTCAGGAATAGAAGTATTGGGGGCTAACAAGATGTCACCGAGCGCCTTGCCAAAGCCATTGCGTTTTCTGGCGATGGCATGAGCTCTTATATCTGGGGTGTCTGATTCGCTTGGGTCGAGGGATGGGGTGGCTGGCTCCTGAGGGTTGGCTTCAAACACCCGCTCATCGACTACCGTATTGATAAAGACGGTTTTCCCGTTGCTGCTGGCGGTGGTGGCCTTCAGGTCACTGGTATCCAGAGTGATGACATCCCGGCTGGTGGCACACCCCGCCAGAAACAAAGAGGATAACAAGAGTGAAAAAATAACCGTATTACGCATTGCTTACTCCGTTTGATGGTAAAAATCCTTGTTGAACCCATCGCTGAGAGCGTGAGTCCCATTCGCTTGTACGGCGAAAAGCCGGATGACTGATATGCTGTTTTGAGAGTTGTCGATCCACATCACCATGCTACCCGAGGGCGCTTATGGGCGAAATGGGCTCAAACGGCTTTAACTCACACTTCTGAGTGAAGACTCGAGTTAATGGCGATATTGATGAGGGCGAGGTAACTAGCTGATTTTCTGAAGGGCAAAGACCAAAACGGGCGGAAGAACCGCCCGTTGGGGAAGGCCATGTCGGCCTGTGTGCGCGAATTGTATTCTCAGCCTTCGAGGCCTTGGCTGCGCAGGTAATCTTCGTAGTTGCCACCGAAGTCGACGATCTTCTCCGGTTTGATTTCGATGATACGGGTAGCCAGGGAGCTGACGAACTCACGGTCGTGGGAGACGAAAATCAGTGTGCCCTGATACATCTCCAGTGCCATGTTCAACGATTCGATAGATTCCATGTCCAGGTGGTTGGTCGGTTCATCCATGATCAGGATGTTGGTGCGTTGCAGCATCAACTTGCCGAACAACATACGACCCTTTTCCCCCCCGGAGAGGACCTTGACCGACTTCTTGATATCGTCCTGGCTGAACAGCAGGCGGCCGAGGATGCTACGCACCGCTTGCTCATCATCGCTTTCCTGTTTCCAGTCCGCCATCCAGTCGAAGACCGTCTTGTCGGTTTCAAAGTCAGAGGCGTGGTCCTGGGCATAGTAGCCAATCTTGGCGTTCTCGGACCATTTGATGGTGCCAGCATCGGGCTCCAGTTCACCGACCAGCGTCTTGATCAGCGTGGATTTACCGACACCGTTGGTACCGATCACCGCAACCTTTTCGCCAACTTCCATCATCATACGGAAGTCTTTGAACAGCGGGCCGTTATCGTAGCCCTTGGCCAGGTTTTCGATCTCGAGAATATTACGGTAGAGCTTCTTCTCTTGCTCGAAGCGGATAAACGGGTTTTGACGGCTGGATGCCTTGACCTCGTCGAGCTGGATCTTGTCGATCTGCTTCAAGCGCGAGGTGGCCTGACGCGACTTGGAGGCGTTGGCGCTGAAGCGGCTGACGAAGGACTGCAGATCGGCAATCTGTGCCTTTTTCTTGGCGTTGTCAGCCAGCAGACGCTCGCGGGCCTGGGTGGCGGCAGTCATGTAGTCATCGTAGTTGCCTGGATAGACGCGCAGTTCGCCGTAGTCCAGATCGGCCATGTGGGTGCAGACCATGTTCAGGAAGTGACGATCGTGCGAGATGATGATCATGGTGCTGTTGCGACTGTTGAGCATCTGCTCCAGCCAGCTGATGGTATGGATGTCGAGGTTGTTGGTCGGTTCGTCGAGCAACAGGATATCCGGGTTGGAGAACAGTGCCTGGGCCAGCAGTACCCGCAGCTTCCAACCGGGGGCCACTTCACTCATGGGGCCCAGGTGTTGTTCCACCGGAATGCCGACACCCAACAACAGCTCACCAGCACGAGATTCAGCGGTGTAACCGTCATACTCGGCGACCTTGCCCTCGAGCTCGGCGGCGCGCATGTAATCGTCGTCGGTGGCTTCCATGTTGGCATAGATGGCATCCCGCTCTGCAATGGCGGCCCACAGCTCGGTATGCCCCATCATGACCACGTCAATCACGCGCATCTCTTCGTAGGCGAACTGATCCTGTTTGAGCTTACCGATCCGTTCGTTCGGATCGAGCGCCACATTGCCTGCGCTGGGCTCAAGATCGCCACCCAGGATCTTCATGAAGGTGGATTTACCGCAGCCGTTGGCCCCGATGAGACCGTAACGGTTACCGTCGCCAAATTTGACGGAGATGTTTTCAAACAGCGGCTTGCTGCCGAACTGCATCGTGATGTTGTTGGTTGAAAGCAAGATTGAACTCCAGCCGATGAGGCGAGTGGTGGGCCCAGGGCTTCGCACGCGCAAACCTTGGCCTAAGAATGAAAAACTGGCGATATAGTAGCGATCTTGCTCACAAAGTTCAAAGAGCAGGGACACGCAAAGTGGTAAATGGTTCGGTAATGCCGCTCTTTATGCGGCATTACCTCGTTATGACCAAATTTTCAGCGGGTTAACAGGGCGTCGCAGCGAGCGGGCAGCTCGGGGAGTTTACGAGCTCGGGGTGTACTGCTGACTTCGGTCGGGCCGGAAAACCAGCTCATCAGCTCACTACCACACCCTTCTCCGGGCGGTATCGGCTTCTGCGGCTTGCAATCATAAGCACCCGCCGGACAGCGCAGGCGGACATGCAGGTGTGCCCTATGGCCATACCAGGGGCGTATGCGTTGCAGCCACCGCCGATCACCGCTGGCTCTTTGGCACAGGGCCAGCTTGATGGCCGGATGGACAAAGATGCGTTCGACCCGATTATCGGTCGCGGCCAGACGCAGCAGTGTCAGCTGTTGGTTGGTGAAGGAGCTGCTGACCCGGTCGTTGCGTCCGTTGACCATGTCATAGGGCTTGGGGGCCGCCAGCTGTTGCTTGCTCAAGAGCGGTTTGGCGAAACGGAACCAGATATCGACATCTAGTCCGCTCTGATGGCTGCTATGGCCGGAGGCGAAGGGGCCGCCGCGTACCATGGCCATGTCACCAATCAGCAGGGGAGGCAGTCCCTTGGCCTGGGCGCGATGGGTCAGATCGTTCAGGTAGTTGATGAGGGACGGATGGCCATAGTAGCGATGCTGCGCGGGACGCAGCAGCTGGTAGCCACTGCCTTGCAGGGGAAACTTCTGAGCTCCCTGTAGACATCCGGCACTATAACTGCCAATCGGTTCGGGTTTACCCGGGGCCGGTGTCGATACCTGGGCCCATGGGTTGCTCAGTGCCAGCAGCAGCAGCCAATGCACCATGATCACCTCCTTGTTGCTGGCAGTTACCTCGAGGAGGTCATGGCCAGTCTTGATCGAAGCGAGTATTCCAGCTCGGATTGATGCTCAGGGCAAGTTGTTCCTGTTGTGATGGTCGGGTGCGTTAAAAAACCGCGACACCGAGCGGACTGGCACCGCCTGCGGCGGTCGTTTATTAGCCTAAAGAGTCCCGAATAATAGATCACCCAGCACAGGGACGGGGTAACGCAACGCTGACCCTCCGCGCCAAGGATGGCGCGGCGGAGCCCCCATGGATGGGTTCACGGCGTGTCAGCGTGTGCTACCTTGTCGATGTAGCATAAGTTGGTTGTTTAGGACTCGCTGGCGCAGACCAACAGCACGATCGAGCGGCCATCGACCCGATACGTCGGGCCAACTTCCTTCAGTGGACGGCCGTGGGAGTTGATATCGTCCGGGGCCGGCAGGCTGGTATCGACCAAGCGCAACCAGGTGCCGTTCGGATTATGGGGCGGCGGCGGTAACTCCACCTCCTGTGGCTCCCAGTAGGCATTGAAGAAGGCGTAGTAATCGGCCTGATGGCCGAGTGAGTAGGCGGTCAGACCGATGGAGCGCGAATCATCACCCCAGTCGGGGGCGAAGGGGTGGATGCCGTGCCAGACGATGCGGGCGTGTTCCAGGGCCTCACCCAATGAAATCAACTCGGCCATCGAGTCCTGACGGATCAGCCGGTAGCTCACCAGTTCGCGCATGAAGCGGTACATCTCGTCCCCTTCCGGGGTGCTTTGCCAATTCATCCAGCTGATCGGATTGTCTTGGCAATAGGCGTTGTTGTTGCCCTGTTGACTGCGCAACATCTCATCACCCATCAGCATCATGGGGGTGCCCACCGAGATTAGATTGATGGTCATCAGGTTCTTGGCCTGACGCAGACGCAACGCGCGGATCTGGGGATCATCGGTCGGACCTTCGACCCCGTGGTTCCAGCTGTAGTTGGCATCACTGCCATCGCGATTATCTTCACCATTGTCCAGGTTG
The DNA here is from genome assembly GCA_018059485.1 of Aeromonadaceae bacterium. Taxonomy (GTDB): domain Bacteria; phylum Pseudomonadota; class Gammaproteobacteria; order Enterobacterales; family Aeromonadaceae; genus Pseudaeromonas. The sequence goes on from JAGOXX010000020.1 coordinate 10,780, forward strand.
TGTTTGTGGTCATAGCTGACCAGATCCCACAGGGTGAACCCGTCGTGACAGGTGACAAAGTTGAGGCTCTTGTGCGGATCGGCAAAGGGGGCCTGGTAGATATCCGGGCTGCCGGTCAGTCGACTGGCCAGCCGTGGCACCATGCCGCGGTCACCCTTGACGAAGCTGCGAACATCGTCGCGGAAGTGGCCGTTCCATTCGCGCCAGCGGGCTCCCGCCATGCGTCCGACCTGATAGAGACCACTGGCATCCCAGGCTTCGGCAAAGATTTTGGTCTCGGCCAGGGTGTAGTCGCTGTCAATGGCCAGCAGGGTGGGGGGATCACTCAGCGGTTGACCATTCTTGTCGCGGGAGAGGATGGCCGCCAGATCGAAACGGAAGCCGTCGATGTGCATCTCCTCCTTCCAGAATTTCAAACTGTCACTGATCAGTCGCTTGGTCATCGGGTGCGAGGCGTTGAGCGTGTTGCCGCAACCGGAATAGTTGGTGTTGAAGCGACGGCTCTCGTCGAGGATGTAGAAGGCCGAGTTGTCCAAACCGCGATAGCAGAGGGTCGGTCCCGTATCGTCCCCTTCGGCCGTGTGGTTGTAGACCACATCGAGGATGACCTCGATATTGGCCTTGTGCAGCGCCTTGACCATGTCGCGGAATTCGTCGAGCACACCTGTGTAACTGGCATCGCTGGAGTAGGAGGCATGGGGAGCAAAGAAGCCAATCGGGCTGTAACCCCAGTAGTTGCTCTTGCCGGGGCGGGCATCTTGCGGATCAAACTGGAAGACCGGCAAAAGTTCGACTGCCGTTACTCCCAACTCTTTGAGGTAGGGGATCTTGTCGATGACCCCGGCGTAGGTGCCGCGGCGGGCGCAGGGCAGACCTGAGCTGGGATCCTTGGTGAAGCCGGCAATATGCATCTCGTAGATGATGGAGGCGGAAAGCGGATGACGCGGCATGCGGTCATCTTCCCAGTCGTAGCGTGACACATCGATGACGGCACTCTTCGGGCAACAGGCCAGGTTGCTTCCGGGGCGGCTGGCTTGCTGGCGATCGTAACTATCGGGCAACACGATGCGCTTGGCATAAGGATCGAGCAGAACCTTCTCTGGATCCCAGCGGTTGCCTGGCATGTTGAGTAACTGGCTTGGGATGCGCCAGCCGTAGAGCTGGCCTTCACGAACCCCTTTGACATGCACATGCCAGTAGTAGCCGGATCTGTGCGTGGGGGCTTTTAGGCGGATGATGTCGGGGTGCAGATCGGATTCGAAGCGGAACAATAGCAGTTCCATCTCCTTGGCAAAACGGCCCCAGATGGCAAAATTTACCCCGTCGTTCTCAACGGTGGCACCCAGTTCACGGCAGTGGCCGGCGGAAACTGTTCGGGTCATATTCATCTCCAACATCCTGTCAACTGTCACTTCAAGCGATGCCTATGGTACTGCATATGGTCGGTCGTGAAAGGGTTTGGCTAAAAAAAGCACACTATTTTTTGTCATTTATAGTCGCATGAGCCTGATTGCTAACCCGTGAGTTGTTCAAATGGACACTTTTTGTGCTGCACCGCTCACTGTTTTGAAAATGTTTCGGGAATTCCGGAACTTGTAGAAGGGTAATCGCTCTAATCCGACAAGAGGTTCCCGGCGATCGGCGGGGGCGCGCGGGTACCCAGGTGAATATTCGGGCCGAGAATACAGGGAGTGTGTAGCGATGAGATGGCAACTATGGGCGTTTTGTAGCCTGATTTTATTCGGCAATACGGCCACCGCGGCCGAGTCTGTTCTCGCGTCGCCGCCCAAGTCAGCCTCTGCATCCATATACGGTCAATGGCGGTTAGTCGGAGCCTCGGTTGACGTCCCGGTCAAGTGTCGCCACTCGGTGCTGCATATCACCCAGGATGGTTATTTTGCCGAGCAGAGTCACTCGCCGGCGGGTGAGTTCTTCTCCTTTCGCGCCAAGGCCCGGATCCAACAAGAGGGGAGCCGCTATCTGCTGACCCTGAGTCCACCTCAACACAATGGCAAACCGGATTGCTTGGGCAATTCGGCGAGCGATATTTCAAACAACTTCCAAGCCAGGATGCATCTGCAGGTCAGCGGCGATCGGCTGTTTCACTATATCGGCTCGAACAGTGAACAAGGCTATCTGCGGTATGTGCGACAGCCTTGAGCGGTTCTGTACTCGGACGTGCCCACCTATCGTTGTAGCTTCCAGTCAAAGGCGACTGAGGGCTGTTCTGGCGTGGCGGTTCGTTGGCCAGCCCATTGCCATAAGGGGAGGAACAAGGCCTCCATCGCACGGGCTCGATCGAGGTTGAATAACCCTCTGCTGGCCGCTTCCTCTGCACTGAGTGTTCCGTTCAAGTAGGCGACAAGGTGGCGGGCGACCTCATGGTTGGCCCTGATCCAGGGATTTTCGGCTGCCGGTTCCCCCTCGGTGACGGGGAGATCGTCCTCCAGCAAGGGATTAAACCACCAACCCCGCTCGGGACGAAATCCGCCACTGAGCTGATAGGCATTCTGACTGCCCACCAGAGTCAGATCAAAGTGCAGGCCTGGGGTCGGCCAGTCGCAGAGCAACACATCAAACAGCGCCCCCTGACAGCTGAACTGTACCGTCATGTTATTGCCAGCTCCGGCGCGAACCCCCTGAAATTCGAACTCATCAAACAGCGTATAGAGCAGCGAGAATGGATGGACCACATCCTCGACGAACCACTCGACCGGGCTCTTGGGGTAGGGCAGGTTGACGCCGACGACTAGGCTTATCCGTTGCAGTGTCCCCAGACTGCCTCGACGGATGCGGGCCGTTAGCTCCTGAGCGGTTTGCAAGAAGGCAAATGGATAACTGACATACAGCCGTTCGGAGGGCAGCTCGGCAAAGGCGGCCTGGTTATCGGGTGTCATGCCGAGCGGTTTTTCGCACAATACGGCCTTGTGCTGCAGGGCTTGCAGATAGCCCAGATGCGTGGCCGTTGGCGTGGCAATCGCAATCAGTTCGCACGCATCGAGAACACTCAGTTCGGTGCCGGAGTTGGGGATCTGCTCTTCGGCCGCGATGCGGGAAACCAGAGCGGCATCATGGGCCATCAAGGCTTGAACAGGACATCCTGCCTGCCGGAGACCGGCCACATGGACGCGACCCCAGTTGCTGCCAATGACTCCGGCGATCAATGGTTGGTTCGTGGTTTTCTTCATGGTGAACATCCGTGCTCGTATGGTTTTATTATTGCTAATCAGTTGGTTGGTTAAAGCGCAGGATAAAACGGGCGCCACCCAACTCGCTCTGTTCGATGGCTATTGTGCCACCATTGGCCTGCAGTATTTCGGCGGCAACGGCTAGTCCTATACCCTGGCCTGGCTTGAGGGTGTCGATGCGTACCCCCCGCTGTAATATCTGCTCGCGTCTGTGTATCGGGATCCCGGGGCCATCATCACTGATCTCCAGTACCAGCTGATGCTGCTCGCGGTATAGCCGAACCTCAACATACTCCAGGCAGTACTTGCAGCCATTTTCGAGGATGTTGCCGACCACTTCGAGGAAGTCATTGCGGTCACCATAATAGGAGAGCTCGGCGTCACACTCGAGAGTCAGGACGACCCCTTTGCGGTCATAGACCTTGCGTAGCGCATTGCACAATGAGCTGATGAGCGGTTCGACGGCATGCTGCTGACGCAGCAATCCTAGTTCTCCACTCATAGCGGCCCGGCGCAGATAGTAGCCGATCTGTTGTGCTATGCGGCTGATCTGGGTCTGGATCAGCGGCTCCTGCTCGCCCATCTGCTCCGGTTGGGCCCGTAGCGAATGAAAGGTCGATTGCAGCACAGCCAGCGGCGTTTTGATGCTGTGTGCCAGGTCATCGAGGGAGTGGCGATAGCGCTCCAGCTGCTGACGCTGTTGCTGCAGAAGCAGATTGAGGTTGTGTACCAGCCCTCGAAGCTCTTGAGGCGGTTCAAAGAGCAGTTGCGGCTGCTTGCCGAGCTCCAGTTCATGCACCGCCCGAGCCAGTTTGTCGATGGGCCGCAGACTCCACCTGGCGGCAAGCCAGATTAAGGGCAATAAAACCAGAAGATTGATCAGCATTACAGCCTGAAAGACACGCCACAGGAATCGATTATCTTCTCGTTCTTCGGGCATGGTATCGATCAGCACGGCACGCAGTGCCGGGTGATCCTTGGTGGCCGGATAATGTTGGACGCGGACGTAGTAGTTGAATTGTCGGGGAAGACCGAAGAGTCCGTTTACCTCCTGTTCGCGGGCCTGAAGAGGCTCGCCTTGCTGGTCATGGGAGCCCTCCAGCAGATGGGGACTCTGGATCTCGTAGAGCCCGCTTTGGGTCAGCCAGTCACCCTGCAATTGCTGAGTGAAGCTGGTTTCATTACGGGATTGCCAGAGCAGGCGATTATTACTGTCGAATACCAGCGTGATGTAGATGTGTTGCCGGATTGGATTGATGGGCATCTGGATTTGTAGTTGTCCCTGTCCCTGCTCGCTACGAGCCGTGCCCACCATGATGTTGAGCTCGCGGGTCATCCACTGGTTGGCATAGCGGTCTTGCATGATGTCTTGGCCGGTGACCGCCAAGAGGGCATAAAGCAGAGAGATGAGCACCAGCCCAATGCTGGTGCCAGCGATGAAACGCAGTCGCAGTGACTGGATGGCAAATGGATTCGTCATGAGGGGTGGTGGGGATGCGGACAATCGAAACGGTAGCCTTGGCCACGGACCGTGGTGATGGGGTCATCGACGCCCTCGACCTGCATTTTGCGCCGTAGCCGTCCCATCAAGACATCGATGGTGTGGGTTTCGCGAAGTTCGGCGTCGGCATAGAGCTGAAACATCAGGGTATCCTTGCTGACGACCTCGCCGGCGCGTCGCATCAGAAACTCCAGGATCTGGTACTCAAATGCCGTGAGCCGTACCGGTTCGCCGTCGATGCTCAGCTCTTTGCGACTCAGATCCAGCCGATAGGGGGGGGCCTGGATCTGGGCGTATGCCAAGCCACTGGCCCGGCGCACCAACGCTTGAATGCGCGCAACCACCTCTTCAAACTGGAAGGGTTTGGTCACGTAGTCGTCCGCTCCACACTCGAGTCCACGGACCTTGTCTTTCCAGGCTTCGCGAGCGGTGAGGATCAGGATTGGGAAGGTGATGTTGTTGCCGCGCCAGCGCTGGATCAGACTCAGGCCGTCTTCATCGGGCAATCCCAGATCGACGATGGCCAGATCCAGTTCATGCTCCTGGCAAAAGTAGTCCGCCTCGCGCGCGTCGGCGGCACTATCAACCAGGTGACCGAGAGACTGCAGCTGTACGCTCAGGTGATGGCGCAGCAACAGATTGTCTTCAACCAGCAAAATTCTCATCGGTAACGCCTCATGATGATGGGGAATAACATCTCATTGTTGGGTGGTCATGGTAATGGATAGCGACAAGGATGGAAACGAGTCACGAACGTCTCGATCTCTGGATGCTCGGGCGATGCAACCAGTGTCACGGTTATTGGACATGGCTGGGTTCGCCTCTTTTCGTTACTGGGATTGCTGGAGTAGTATGAAACCATTATCGGCAAGCAACCCTAGGGCGAGAGGTGTCATATGTTAAAAGAATTCAAAGAGTTTGCGATGCGCGGCAATGTGGTCGACATGGCGGTCGGTATTGTCATTGGTGGCGCATTTGGCACCATCGTCAAGAGTTTGGTTGATGATGTTCTGATGCCACCCATAGGCTTGCTGCTCGGTGGTGTCGATTTTTCAGATTTTTTTGTTGTGCTCAAAGAGGGAGCGAAAGCCGTCGCTCCCTATCATACCCTGGCCGATGCCAAGGCTGCCGGAGCTGTCACCCTCAATCTGGGATTGTTCGTAAACTCGGTCATCAGCTTCACCATAGTCGCGTTTGCACTGTTCATGGTGGTCAAGGCGATGAATAAGCTGCGTATGGAGAAGAAAAATGATGTCCCGGCCGAGCCAATCACCAAGAGTTGTCCGCGTTGCTGCAGTGACATCCCGGTTCTGGCAACGCGCTGCCCACACTGCACCTCAGAGCTCGCTTAAATTCCGATCCTCACTCCATACTCGGAGTGATCGCAAGCGACTGTAGTTAGGAGCCGAATTGTGCATAGGCTGTGCGATTCGGTTTTATTTCTTCTCATTTTTTAGGAAATGTTCAATGGTTCCCATGGTGCGATATGGCGTAGGAGTCGGGTTATGCCTGCTGGTCGGTTGCAGCGAGACTGTCGACCCGAAAACCTTGCCTGCGGGACCTGAGCAGATCGCCGAGACCTTTTACCGGGCCTTGCGTGCCAATCCGTTGATGGATCTCCCGGCTTCCGAGGCGCTGCGACCATTTCGACCTCTGCTGCAACAGAGTCTGTTGCGGCGTCTGGAGAGGGCCCACTCCGTGGACCAGGCAATCCGGACCTCGGCTCTTATCGCAACCCCCCCGGCGTTACAGGGCAGCCTGTTTACTTCGTTGGCCGAGGGCTTTACCGACTTTGAGCTGATGGAGTGTCAAACCAAGAAACTCGTGAGCCGGTGTCAATTCACTTTGATCTATGAGAAGCAGGGTGATGCCATAGAGTGGCAGGATGAGCTCCGTTTGCGTCGTGGTCGTCTCGGTTGGCAAGTCGAGGATGTCACCTACGGCGGAAACTGGGCCTATGCGCCCACAGGAAGCCTAACCTCGCGTCTTGATGCCGTTATTGCCACTGAGCCTGCTGCCACCAAACCATGATTGCAGATACTGCATTCGAGCAGGGTTGAGGCTGACGGCAGTATGCCGTCAGCATGGGCCAATCTGCGATTGGGGCTCGAACTTGTGGCCCTATCGGGGTAAAGTGAAAAAAGAGTGATTTTGCTTCGGCTTGACAGCCGATCATTCTGGCAATATTTTCTCGCTCCCAACGGGGGCATCACCCAGTGCCAATACTGCTATTGGCACTGGGGTTGGTTATCGGAAGAGAGGTTTCTGCCGAGAGTGGCGGGGCCTGTTTCTGGACTTCAACGAGCCCCTATTGTCATCTGTGGAGCAACCCAATGAGTGCTAACCGTATTGCCGCCATCGATGTCGACGTGCAGAAGACGTTCACCCCCCTGTGTCCGGACGAATTGCCCGTTCCCTATGGTGACGAGATAGTTTCTGAGCTCAATGCCCAGGCCCGGTGGGCCGATCTGCGCGTGATGACTAAGGATGCCCACTCTCCTAAGGCGCTGTGGGTGGCGCCGAGCATAGAACAGATGCTGATGCCGGTTGGCTTGCCGGATGCCGATGTCAGCTGGGTGGCGCATGCCGTTCCCGGTACCTTCGGTTTTGAGTTGCTCGATGGATTGCCTCCTGTGACCGACTATGACTTTCTGGTTTACAAGGGGATCGAGCCGGATATGCACCCTTATGGCGCCTGTTATCACGATCTGGCTGGTCGACTCTCGACCGGGCTTATCGAATGGTTGCGCCAGCAGAAAGTTTCTACGGTTCTGCTGGGTGGCCTGGCTTTTGACTACTGCGTCAAACAGACGGCGTTGCAGCTGAAGTCTGCCGGTTTTCGGGTCGTGATCAACAAGGCGGCGTGCCGGGCGATCAGTGAAGAGACCGAGAGCTCGGCGGCCATCGAGTTACAAGCGGCTGGCGTCGAATTGCTGGACGACTCTCAGGCTGTGGGCGCCTGGCTCATGGCACAGCAGGCCAACAGCCCAGTCGTTAGCCGCTAGAGGCGAGGACTTATGTTAATAAATACCTGTATGCGCGGCGTGCTGGATACCGACATCTATAAGTTGTCGATGCAGCAGGCCTATCTGCATCAAGCGCCAAATGTCGAGGCGGAGTGGGA
>JAGOXX010000093.1 GCA_018059485.1 Aeromonadaceae bacterium
GACCGGCAGGGATGTGGTCAATCACGGAACCGTTGCGAATCGCCTCAACCTGCAGTTGCTTCTTCTCGGACATGATGTGTGCTCCTTAAACGGTTTCGTTCAGAACTAGTGCTAACAGGGCTTGGCGAGCATAGACGCCGTTTTGTGCCTGCTGGAAGTAGTAGGCGTAGGGCGTTGCGTCCACATCGATGTGGATTTCATCAACCCGGGGCAGTGGGTGCAGGATCTTCAGATTATCCTTGGCCCCTTGCAGCGTTTCCGTGGTCAGTATGTATTTGGCGGCGATGTGCTTGTACTCGGTCTCGTCGAAGCGCTCTTTCTGCACCCGGGTCATGTAGAGGATATCCAGCTCCGGGATGATCTCCTCGAGCTCTTCATGCACGCTGTATTCGATGCCGCGCTCTTCGAGCTCCTCACAGATATATTCCGGCATTGCCAGCATCTCTGGGGAGACGAAGTAGAGGCGGGCACCAAACAGGCTCAGCGCCTGGGCCAGGGAGTGAACGGTGCGGCCATATTTGAGGTCACCGACGAACGCAACCTTGAGGCCGTCGAGTCGGCCTTGCGTTTCGTACAAGGTAAAGAGATCCAGCAGGGTTTGCGTCGGGTGCTGGTTTGAACCGTCGCCCGCATTGATGACCGGGACCTGTGAAAACTCGGCGGCCAGCCGGGCGGCACCTTCCTGTGGGTGTCGGATGACAAACGCATCGGTATAGGAAGTGATGATGCGTACCGAATCAGCTAGCGTCTCCCCCTTCTTGGCGAGGGAGGTGTTACCGGCATCGGCAAAACCTATGATGGAACCACCCAGGCGCTGGGCTGCTGTCTCGAATGACAGACGTGTTCGCGTGGATGCTTCGAAGAAGCAGCTGGCGATCAACTTGTTGCAGAGCAGATCGTGGCGAGGCTTGGCTTTGAGTTGGCTGGCGGTCTGCACCACCAGCTCCAACTCTGGGCGCGTCAGATCGGAGATGGAGATGATGTGCTTCTGGAAAAGAGGGTTGGCCATCGTCTGAGTTCCCTTAGGTATCGGTCGTACGGACAGAAAAAAGCCCCTGCATACGGGGCTGTTTCATGGGATCTGTGCTGATCAGTAAAGGGTGGCGGCCACGGGTCGTGGCACCGGAAATGAGGCGGCAATCGTTTGTCTGCACCATCATGTTTCCTCATCCTTGAATCAGAGCGGCTGTGATTATAGAGCAAGCCGTGGAGCATGTTAATTGATGCGACCAGGAAATAACTCGCGCAGCGGCAGAATGGGGGTTTGGTCACTTTTCGTTTATTTATTGCACACTTGCGCGTGAATGGTAGAAAAAGGTCTTTACCTTTGAGGGTCAGTTTGTATAATGCGCCTCGTTGAATGCAGGGGCGTAGTTCCAATTGGTAGAACAGCGGTCTCCAAAACCGATGGTTGGGGGTTCGAATCCCTCCGCCCCTGCCAACACCTTCTTCTGAAAACCCGCCTCTGGCGGGTTTTTGCGTTTAGGGGGATTGAGAGCCGGGATGATTGGCTTCTCGGTGGTATTCAGGCGGTGGCATTCAGCGTAACCGCCGCAGCAATCGCCCTCCCAGTCCGGTATCGAATCGCCAGACCGCATCAAAAATCTTCATCAGGGCTGGCTTGCCATGTCGAGAGAGGCAGATGGCGTTGAAGCGATTGCCTTGCTCCTTGATATCCCGCACCTGCTCCAGCATTTCGACCGGCAATCGCTGAGCGATGAAATCAGACAATACGATGGCATCGGCATTGCTGTAGTTCTGCTCCTGCATCCGCTGCAGGGTCTGGGCAAAACAGGGGGTGAGATCGGTGCCGCCCTTGAAGCTGCTGCCGAGAAAACTCAAGGCTTCCTGCAGACCTTGCGGCCCGGTCAACTCATAGCTGATCACGTCGGTCGAGAAGAGTTGAATGACACAGTCGCGCCCTTCATTCAGGGCGATCTGCAGCAGCGCAAAGCAGAGCGCCTTGGCTGTCTCTTCCGGATAGCCACTCATGGAGCCTGAGGTATCGATACAGACGATGAAGGGCCCCTTGGGTAACGGATTCTCCCCTTGGGTGAAGCGTTCCGTCTGCTGGATCTGCGGGCTACGGCTTTGACCCATGAAGTGGTAATTCAGCAGCCGACGCTCCGCCAGGTGCTTGTAGAAGATAGTTTCCAGATCCGGGTTGGCCAGCAGCATGGCCTCCGAGGGGAGCAGGCGGTTGAGCTGGTTGCTCTGATGGATACCGACCAGATCATCAGGCACCTGATCCTGCTGCTCGTAGTGCATGACCCGGGTCTCAACTGTCGTCAGATGTTTCTGTGCTTCACTCTCCTGGCGGGCTGCACGACCGAGTTCATCGGCAATGCGCTGCAACTCAGGGTTGCGGGCGAGGAATTGGGCGTAGTGATGCAACCGTCGGCTGTCACCATGCAACAGGGTCGCAGCACTCAGATCCCAGAGAGTACCCGGGTTCTGGGTTTGTAGTGTCTCTTCAACCTGGCTGGCGATCTCGATCCGCTGTTCGAGCTCTTTGAGTAGCCGTTCCCGCTCCTGATCGGCGAGCTCCAACTCGATGCGCATGATGCGGCCGACCAGGCTATCGCGCCACTTGTGTAGAAATAGCCGTTTGCGCAGTTGAGCATTGGACTCTTTGAGCTGGCTCAGCAGCTCGAGAGCTTCACCGTGAAACGGGCTGTTCTGCGCCAATTGGCATAACAGCCGGGGTTCATGGCTGCGGAACAGTTCGGCGTTCAGGGAGAGGGTTTCCTGATAAAGCCGAAACTCGTTCTCCAGCTCAGGAGGTGCGGCTCTGTGCTGGACCTCACTGTTGAGACTGCGTCCCCAGAGGTTGAGTTGATCGCGGATCTGTTGTTCAAATTTTGGCTTGGCCCGCAGAAAGCCGGAAATCTGCGGTGATGCCATGAAGCTGCTGACCACATCCCTGAGCATATCCGCCTCGTTGAACGAGAGCAGGGTGGCGATCGTATGCAGCTCGATCATCGCTGGCCTCCAGCATTTTGCAGCAGGTTATCCAGAGCCTCTCTAGCCTCATCCAGCAACTGCAGCAGGGCTTCATCCTTTTGTACCAGTTGCAGCAGGCTCTCTTCGATCTGCAGCAACCACTCCTCGGCAAGGAACAGGTGGGGGCATTGGCTATTGAACAGCTGACGCTGCTGTTGAATGTCGCGCAGCAGTTCACTGCGCTGCTGATAGAGCCCCTCCAACCGTTCGAGCCAACGACCCGATTGCCACTGAGGTATCCCCTCGGGGCGGGCGATAGCGACCGGAATGGCTCTATGGGCCGCATCGCGCGCCATCAGCTGCTGGTGCTGATCCACATCCAGAGTCAGAGCCGTGTTGTGCGGGTCTTCGTGCAGCTTCGCCTGTACGGCGCCGCCGTGGCTGAGCCAGCGCAAGAGCTCTCCACGGCTGATCTCGGCGTAGCGGGTTGCTCGCTCCGGGTGTTGCGGATCCAACTGGCAGGGGATCAGGAACAGTAGTCGGTAGTGGGATTGGTGGCGATCCAGCTCCGAGCCCTTGAAGTCGATGTGCCAGGCGGGCGAGTCACGCTTGAAGAGGCGGTTGTTCCTCGGCTCCAACTGACAGCAGAGCTCATGGGCCATCTCTTCGTGGAAGTGTTGCAGATCTTGCCGTAGCCGTTGCTGGGCAAAGCTGAGTCGTTCCTGGGCGAAGGCTTGGCGGCAGGCATAGTCGGAGAGCTGCTGGGTGATCTGCTCCCGGGCAAAGAGGTCATGCCACAGGCAGTCCTTGAGCAACAGCAGATCCAGCGGCACTATCTGTTGCCGCCCATTGAAGAAGGCACTGGCCTGTAACAGGCGAAGAGCCTTTTTCCAGCGACGATCTGAGACATAAAGCGACTGGCGGTGGCTTTGGTCACTCTCCTGGCTATTGAGTTGATTCAATCGCTCGCGCAGCTCGAACAGCTGTTCAAACATGGCATCGCCCAGGCTGGTCTGGGTCAGGTTTTTCTGCCAATCGAGATATTCGTCGTCATCGATCTTCAGGACGGCTGGTACCGGATCCTGAGCCGGATCCTGGCGGCTGGTCAGCATGGCGCGGAAGTTTTGTTTATCCTGGATACGGTCAAGCCAGAGACGCAGCAACATGCGATCGTAGAGGGCTTCGAGGCCGCTATCTTCTTGTGGCAGCTCGTTGGAGGCGGTGACCAGTAGCCGCATCGGAACCGACATCTCCTTCTCGCCGTTGCGGAATCTGTGCTCGTTGATGACGGTCAACAGGGTGTTGAGAATGGCCGGACCGGCCTTCCAGATTTCATCGAGAAAGACCACCTCGGCATCCGGCAGGTAGCCGTCCGTCAGGCGCAGGTAACGCCCCTCATCTTTCAAGGCCTGGATGGAGAGTGGACCAAACACCTCTTCCGGTGTCGAGAAACGGGTCATCAGGTATTCGAATGCCCGACTATCTCGAAAGGCACAGATCAGGCGGCGGGCAATCAGGCTCTTGGCTATGCCTGGTGGGCCAAGCATAAATACACTCTCGCCCGACAGGGCGGCCAACAGACAGAGTCGAATAGTATCTTTGCGCTCGTACAATCCCTGTGACAGGGAGTCGATCAGTCGGCTGATCCGATCCTGAAGTACTTTGCCGCCCATAGCGCGGAATCCCATGTTGCTGATCTGCTCTTTGCTGCCTGGTTCTCTGCCGAACCGGACAGCGCCTCTGCTCTGGCCACATATCTCGAGCCTCTAGTGCTAATTGTTGTGATTGGCCTCACAAACGCAAGGGGATTCTGCATTCGCAGAGGTAAAAGGTGGTGACCTACGCATCGCGACCGCGGCTCCGGGGGCTGGAAATGATAGACTATGGCCATCGAAAGTCGCGACAGAACGGGGTAATCGCTATATGGATGACAGACGTCGGGAGATGTTCAAGCCGCTGGGGTTGTTGCACTGGCAGCTGCGGCGTCCTGAGCTGTTGGCATTGCAGGGTGTCCTGTCTGAGCCGCTGGCCGACGCCGTGACCGAGAGCTCGAGCCGGACCCTGTGGCTGATTGGTTCCGCTCCGACCTGGTTGGCTGACCTCTGTCGGGTGTTGCCTGGTGAACCGTTTGCGTGTCGCGACTGGAGCCCTGAGGTGGAGCCGCACCCGCAAGATATGCTGCTGCTTCTGACTGCCTCGCCGAGTCAGGCATGGCGCGACCAACCCTTTGCCTGTTGCCTGGATGCGACTCAGGGCAAGCGGGCGTTGTGGCAGCAGTTGTGTAACTGCGTGCTGGTTGAGGAGTCTCTCGATGCTTGAGTATCGTCCACTGACTCTGGCCGATGTGCCGGCCATGCTGCCCATCGAGCGGGGCGCTCATCGCATTCCCTGGTCGGAGAGCCTGCTGCAAGACAGCTTTGGTGAACGCTATTGCAATGTCGGAGGCTGGCGCGATGGCCAGCTGGTTGGCTTCTATATCGCCGACCAGTTGCTCGATGAGAGCACGCTGCACAACATCTGTGTCGATCCGGGGCATCAGGGGCAGGGGCTGGGGCGTGAGTTGCTGGCCCATTATCTGCAGCAGAGCGCTGCAGCCGGTTGCCGCTGCTGGTGGCTGGAGGTTCGTCGCAGCAATCTGTGCGCGCAGCATCTCTATTTGCAGGCGGGTTATCAGCACGTTGGGGTACGTAAAGGCTATTATCGTGCGGAGCAGGGGTCAGAGGATGCACTGGTGATGTGCCGGGGTGCGGTGGAGTAAGCGTGAAGGTAGTGGCCAGAATGAGGTGGTACTGCGGCCTGGTGGCCCTGTTGTGTGTCATTGCGGCTCCGGCGCTGGCCAATGTCTATAAGTACGTCGATGCCACGGGCACCGTCAGCTATACCGATGATCTGGCTCTGGCGGCCCCCTACCAGCCGGAAGAGATGGAGTATCTCGAACCCGATCCCGATAAGGTTAAACTCCGTTATACCCCCAGTGGCAATCTGTTCATCATCAACGAATTTCATGGTCCCGTTACCGTCACCCTCTCCTTAAGTCAGCAGCAGGGGGTGCAGACGACGCGCG
>JAGOXX010000094.1:0-3290 GCA_018059485.1 Aeromonadaceae bacterium
ACATGTTTGAGCAACTTCTGCTCGACCTCGTTGACATCCTTGCCGGGGGCAAACCCGGTACGGTTGGCGACGCGAAAGATATGGGTATCCACCGCGATGGTTGGCCAACCAAATGCGGTATTGAGCACCACATTGGCGGTCTTGCGACCGACGCCGGGCAGGGCTTCCAGCGCGGCTCTATCTTCGGGTACCTCGCCGCCGTGCAGGGTCAGCAGCATCTGGCAGGTTTTGAGGATGTTCTCGGCCTTGGCGTTATAGAGCCCTATGGTCTTGATGTAGGACTTGAGCCCCTCCAGCCCCAGGGCCAGGATGGCGGCCGGGGTATTGGCTACCGGATAGAGTTGGTCCGTGGCCTTGTTGACGCTGACATCCGTGGCCTGCGCCGAGAGGATCACCGCGATCAGCAGTTCAAACGGCGTGCGGTAGTTGAGCTCTGTGGTTGGCTGCGGATTGTTGGCTCGCAGCCGTTCCAGAATGGCGCGGCGTTTGTCTTTGTTCATCAGCGGCTCATTGTTCTCACAGCGTGGTCATCCGGGCTCGCTCAACCTGGGGTTTGAGCACAGCCTTGCGGCGTGACAGACGCGCATCGATCAGATTCTTGATGGCGATGATGAAGCCCAGAGCCAGGAATGCTCCTGGGGGCAGGATCGCGAGCAAAAAGCCAGCATCAGCCTGGAACAGTACGATTTTTAGTGTGGCAGCCCAGGGGCCGAGCAGCTGATCGGCACCGGCAAACAGGGTGCCCTGACCGAGGATTTCGCGCACGCTCCCCAAGAGCAGCAAGATCAGGGTAAAGCCCAGCCCCATCATCAGACCATCAAAGAGTGCCAGCAGCGGGGGATTGCGATTGGCGAAGGCTTCGGCGCGGCCGATGATGATGCAGTTGGTGACGATCAGGGCGATGAAGATGCCCAGAGCCTGATAGAGCTCGAACAGATAAGCATTCATCAGCAACTGGACGCAGGTGACCAGGGCCGCGATGATCATCACATAGACCGGAATACGAATTTCGTTGGGCACCCAGCTGCGTACCAGCGAGATGGCCAGATTACTCATCATCAAGACGGCTGTGGTGGCGATACCCAGTCCCAGAGCATTGGTCGCCGAGGTCGTGACGGCCAGCGTTGGGCACAAGCCGAGGATCTGCACCAGGGCCGGGTTATTTTTCCAAAGCCCTTGCTTGGCGATGTCGGCCAGCAGGCTGTGGCTCTTGAGTTCACTCATGGGGTCTCCTGACAGGCGGGAGCGTTCGCCAGTTCATGCTGATGCTGGTTGAGCAATACGAGTACGTTCTTGACCCCTTTGACCACGGCCCGGGGTGTGATGGTGGCTCCGGTGAAGGCGTCAAACATGCCGCCATCTTTGCGAACGGCCCAGCGTTTATCGTCGGGATCGCGCAGTGATTGACCGTTGAAACTATCGATCCAGTTGGATTTGCTGCGCTCTATCTTGTCACCAAGACCTGGGGTTTCATGATGCGACAACACCTGAACCTTGCTGATGGTTCCGTCTGTGGTGACGGCGGTCAGCAGACGTATGCTGCCTGCATAGCCTTGCGGTGCGACTGATTCGACTATGTATCCGGTGATCGTTTCCCCCCGCCGAGCCACGTAGATGGGGTGTTGAGCCTCATCGCCCAGCAGTTCAGGGAGCCGTAGCAGCACACAACTTTGCGCTAGATTGTTGTCATAGGTCGATGGGGGGAGCAACTCTCCGAGCGTCTGTTGCAGTTGGCGATCGCTTTGTTGCGCGATTTGCGTGCGGGTCAGATGGTTGGTGACGGCGACCAAGGCGGTGCAGCCCAGCGCAAACCAAGCCAGACGCAGACCATTCTTTCGCATTGAGTTGAGCATAGTTCAGCCTCCGTTACCGTTGCGGCGAGTGCCATAGACGCTGGGGCGCGTCATGGTATCCAGCAGTGGCGTGCAGATATTGGCCAACAGCACTGCAAACGCGACGCCATCGGGATAACCGCCCCAGCGGCGGATGACTACGACCAGAATACCGACCAGAGCTCCGAATAACAGACGCCCCTTGGGGGTTGTCGAGGCGGTCACCGGATCGGTCGCGATGAAAAAGGCACCGAGCATGGTGGCGCCCGAAAACAGCTGCAGACCGGGAGGCGGGCAGTGCAGAGGATCGATATACCAGGCCAGGGTCGCGCTCACACCCAGGGCGAGCAGGAAAGCGGTCGGGATCTGCCAGGCGATGGTACCCAGGGCCAGCAGCAATAGACCTCCGGCCAGAAATGCCACGTTGACCCATATCCAGCCGACACCACCCCAACCGAGATTGCCGACCGTGGTAAATTCGGGTGATTGCTGGATCTGCTCTATGTTCTTACCCAGGCCGAGTTGGGTCTTGATGCTGTCCAGCGGTGTTGCACTCGTGGTGCCATCAACCCCCTGGCGGATCTGGGCCAGACTCTGGCCCTCGGCGGTCGAACCATGCAGCACCAGTGCCGCCGCTTCGCTCAGCGTCGGTTGTTGCTGGCTGATGCCATGAGCGGGCATCCAGCTGGTCATCTGGCTAGGGAAGGAGACCAGCAGCAAGACATAGGCGACCATGGCTGGGTTAAACGGGTTATGCCCCAGGCCACCATATAACTGTTTGGCGACGACAATGGCAAAGGCAGTACCCAGCACCACCAGCCACCAGGGAGCCAATGGGGGTAACGCCACGGCCAGCAGTGCGGCCGTCAGCAGGGCGCTGCTGTCTGCCAGATGATGTCGAATCGAGCGTTGACGAAGCTTCAGGCAGAGCGCTTCGGTCGCCAGGGCGCTGAGGGTTGCCAACAGCAGTTGCATGATGACGCCGTAACCGAAAAAGTAGACTTGAACCACGACGCCGGGGATGAGCGCCAACAGCACCAGACGCATCATGGTCGAGGTGGTCTGTTGGCTGTGGCCGTGAGGGGCGCTTGCGATGGTGAATGCCATGGTCGGTTTCTTACTCCTTCGGCGCGGGCTCAGCGGCCCCATCCGGGTTACTGGAATTGGCTGCTGCCTGGGCGGCCTTGCGTGCCTTGGCGCGAGCGACGGCGGCGGCAACCGCTGCCTTCTTGGCATCGGTCTCGGGAGCAGCCGCGTGCGGGGCGGCGCTGGCCAGAAGTGCCTCGGTTTGCGGTGCCTCGACTTGCGGTGTCTGGCTCTGCGACGTGTCGGCCTGGGCGGCCTTGCGTGCCTTGGCGCGAGCGACGGCGGCGGCAACCGCTGCCTTCTTGGCATCGGTCTCGGGAGCAGCCGCGTGCGGGGCGGCGCTGGCCAGAAGTGCCTCGGTTTGCGGTGCCT
>JAGOXX010000094.1:3390-5939 GCA_018059485.1 Aeromonadaceae bacterium
CGACTTGCGGTGTCTGGCTCTGCGACGTGTCGGCCTGGGCGGCCTTGCGTGCCTTGGCGCGAGCGACGGCTGCGGCAACCGCTGCCTTCTTTGCATCGGCCTCGGGGGCTGCCGCTTGCGGGGCGGCGCTGGCCAGAAGTGCCTCGGTTTGTGGTGCTTCGACTTGCGGTGTCTGGCTCTGCGACGTGTCGGCCTGGGCGGCCTTGCGTGCCTTGGCGCGAGCGACGGCGGCGGCAACCGCGGCTTGCTTGGCATCGACTGCCGCTGGCTCGCCACTACCTGCTACCGGTTGTGGATGGTTTGTTGTCTCCCGACCTGGATTGAGGGCATCGTTGCCCTGCTCAAGCTGACGGGCTTGCGCCTGCTGTTTGCGGGCGGCCCGCGCGGCCTGCATGGCCTCGGTGGTTAGATTGATGGGGGCTGCTGGTTGCTGGGCCAGCTCGGCCTGGCGCGCCTTGACCCGGGCCAGTGCGGCGGCAACCGGGTCTATGCCATCCGGGCTTTGCTGTTGCAGTTGCTCGCGGCGGGCCTGACTGGCTTGCTGGTGGCGAGCCTCGCGACTGATGCGATCGGCTTCCAGCCGCTGCTTCTTGGCTTCAAAGCGCTGTTTGGCTCGCTCGGCCTGCTCCGCCTCGTCCTGCAGACGGCGCAGTTCGGCCTTCTCTTCGCGATAGTACTGCACCAGCGGAATGCTGCTAGGGCAGACCCAGGCACAGGCACCACATTCGATGCAGTCATCGATGTGGTACTCCTGGGCCTTGTCGTGTTCGCCGGCCTTGCTGTACCAGTAGAGCTGCTGGGGCAACAGGCTGACCGGGCAGGCATCGGCACACTGGCCGCAGCGGATACAGTTCTGTTCGTCGCCGGGAGGCGGCAACTCAGCGTCGCTGGGGGCCATCAGGCAGTTGCTGGTCTTGATGATGGGGACGTCGGCATGGGGTAGGGTAAAGCCCATCATGGGGCCGCCCATGATGATGCGTTGCCGAGGCTCCGGATTGAGCTGGAACTGGGCCAGCAGCCAGCGAACCGAGGTACCAATCCGTACCCAGGCATTCCCCGGTTTACCGAAGCGCTCGCCGGTCAGGGTGACCACCCGGCGGATCAGAGGCTCATCCTCGATGATTGCCTGACGCACGGCAAAGACGGTACCGACGTTGAGCATGTTGACACCCAGGGTCAGGGATCGCTTGCCCGATGGCACCTGGCGGCCGGTCAGTATCTCAATGAGTTGACGGGCGGCACCGGAGGGATACTTGGTCGGAATCACCCGCACCTGTACCTGCTCGCCATCGACCACAGCCTGCATCGCGGCGATCGCCTGGGGCTTGTTATCCTCGATGGCGATGAGGACCAGTCTCGGTTTGAGGACATGGCGGATGATGTCGATCCCTTCGGCGATGCGTTGGGCCTCTTCGCGCATCAGACGGTCATCACAACTGATGTAGGGTTCACACTCGGCGCCATTGATGATCAGGATCTCGACCTTCTCGCGGCCAGTTGCCAATTTGACGTCGGTCGGGAAACCGGCGCCCCCCAGACCGACGATGCCTGCCTCATGAATGCGGCACACCAGATCCAGTGGACTCCGTTCGCGGTAGTCAGGCCATGGAAAACGCTCGCGCCATTCATCGAGACCGTCGGGCTTGATATGGATACACAGCTCACTCAGTCCTGACGGATGGGCGACCGTATGGGGCTCTATGCTGCTGATGACACCAGAGGTCGGTGCATGGATGGGCACCTGCATGCGCGACTCGGGGCGGGTCAGCGGCTGACCGGTCAGCACCCGATCGCCGGGTCGCACCATGACCTCGGCGCTAGAGCCAATATGCTGTTTGAGCGGCAGTACCAACAAGGGAGGCAGAGCGGCCTCAGCCAGTGGTACTTCGCTGGATTCAATCTTGTGTTCATCCGGATGGATACCGCCATGGAAGTCCCACAGCTTGCCTTGCCAGATCTTGTCGATGACTCGGCTGAGGGTCATTTGATCATCCTTACCGGAATAGTTTCCAGGTCCCAGTTCCAGGTGTCTGGGGTTGTTGGCACTTCAATCATCTCGATACAGTCAGTTGGGCAGGGATCCACGCAGAGATCGCAGCCGGTGCATTCACTCTTGATCACCGTATGCATCATCTTGGCAGCACCAACGATGGCATCAACCGGGCAGGCCTGGATACACTTGGTGCAACCGATGCACAGATCCTCATGGATAAAGGCAACCTTCTTGATGGGCAGCTCCACGGGCCCATCGACCGGCACCTCGACCCCCATCAGTTCGGCGATGCGTTTGATGGTCGGCTCGCCGCCAGGCACACATTTGTTGATGGTGTCGCCATTGGCGATGGCCTCGGCGTAGGGTCGGCAGCCTGGATAGCCGCACTGGCCGCACTGGGTCTGCGGTAGCAAGGCATCGAGCTTTTCGACGACAGGATCCGCCTCTACGCGAAAACGGATAGCCGCGTAACCCAGCAGCAGGCCAAACAGCAGCGCCAAGAGCGAGAAGAGTACAATAACAAGCAGAATATGGTTCATGGTCAGTATTTGATCAG
>JAGOXX010000095.1 GCA_018059485.1 Aeromonadaceae bacterium
TCAATCTGCTCGTGACGCTCCAGTTCCTCTTGCAAGGTAATCAGGTCTATCGGCAGATTTTGCTCGGAGAGCCGGGTCATGGCCCCGAAGATCATGCGATGGGGCCGACTGTAAAAATCGTGCGCAACGACCCGCTCCGCCACGCGATCCCACGCTTCGTTATCCAGCATCAAGCCACCCAGAACGGATTGCTCCGCTTCAAAGGAGTGAGGAGGCATCTTGAGCTGTTCGAGCCGCGGATCTTTCTTCTTCATGGAGGAAGGCTGCGCCATTACTGCTAACACCGAATCAAAAGGGGTGGTCATTATCGGCCTTTTTACCGCTGGCGAAAAGACTTCCAGACCACAGAAGCCATGCTATCTGCACACAAGACCAGACAGCACACAGAACAAATGCACGATAAAACCGAACAGGCAGCAGGGGACAAACAGAATTGACACAGGAGCTTCGCTCCGTAGCATGGGTATGGTCATTTCATACCCATAGGTTACTGCACGATGAAAAAACTATTCACCCTCTTTGGCGTGTTCCTCGTCAGCCTGACGCTTGCGCTGACAGCAGCCGATGCCAATGCAGCCAAGTTCGGGGGAAAACGGTCGTTCGGTAAGAGCTACCGGACAGCCCCGGCGCAACAGGCTCAGCCCGTGAACAGCAACAAACCAGCAGCTGCTCAGCCCGCCGGAGCGGGTGCCAAGCGTGGCATGCTCGGTGGTCTGATGGGCGGGTTATTGGCTGGCGGTCTGTTGGCCTGGTTATTTGGCAGCGGTGCTTTTGAAGGGATCCAGATGATGGACATGCTGATCCTCGCGGGCGTAGCATTTCTCGCCTTTACCCTGTTCCGCCGCATGAGTCAGGCCAAACACGGCGCCATGTCACAGCAAACAGCAGCACCGTACGCATCGGCATCACCGCAGGGGGCTCCCTTTGCCTCCTATCAGGCAGCCACCCCTGCGACCAGTTCATCCAGCGGCTTTAGCGATGTCCCCTTCAATCTGCCCGCTGGCTTCGATCTGCAGCAGTTCCTCAATGGGGCGCGCGACCACTATCGGACCCTGCAGGACGCCTGGAACGTCAATGACCTGACCAAGATCCAGGAGTACGTCACGCCTGAGCTCTATAACGCCCTGGTTGAAGAGCGTCGTAACTACGAAGGCGAGCAACATACCGAGGTGATGTTTGTCGATGCGGAATTGGTGAGAGCTGGCCATAACGCAGCCCTGGCGCAAATCAGTGTGCGCTTCAAGGGACGCTACCGTGACTCGATTGAACAGATCGAAGAGCCGATTGATGAAGTCTGGCACCTGGAGCGCGACCTGACTCAGGCCAATGCGCCCTGGTACATTGTTGGTATTGAACAGTAACACGAGTTGAAAAGAAGAGGTGGCCAGCACTGGCCACCTCTACACATCGGCAGACAACCGTTAGCGCAACAGCGCCAGCAACACCCCGGCCGCAACCGCCGACCCCAAAACACCAGCCACGTTCGGCCCCATGGCATGCATCAGTAAAAAGTTGTGCGGGTCACTCTCCTGCCCCACCTTGTTGGCCACCCGAGCCGCCATAGGAACCGCAGAGACGCCGGCAGCCCCAATCAAGGGGTTCACCTTGTCGGCAAAACAGTAATTCATCAATTTTCCCATCAAAACACCGGCCGCAGTACCAATCGAGAAGGCAATAGCCCCCAACGCCAGGATCCCCAGAGTCTGCAAATTCAGGAATTTATCCGCCGATAATTTTGAACCGACCCCCAGGCCGAGAAATATGGTGACTATATTGATGAGCTCATGTTGTGCAGTCTGCGATAGCCGCTCAACAACCCCCGACTCGCGAAACAGGTTGCCCAGGCAAAGCATTCCAATCAGCGGGGATGCCGCAGGCAAAAACATCACACACAGAGCCAAGGCAATCAGAGGAAACAGAATTCTCTCTTTTTTGCTGACTGGTCTTAGCTGCTGCATGCGAATTTTCCGCTCATCCACAGTGGTCAACGCCCGCATGATTGGCGGCTGAATGATAGGAACCAGTGCCATATAGGAGTAGGCGGCCACCGCAATGGCTCCCAACAGATCGGGAGCCAAACGACTGGTCAGGAATATGGCTGTAGGCCCATCAGCCCCGCCGATGATGGCGATGGAAGCGGCCTCCTTGAGGGTGAATTCGAAGCCGGGCAGCTCGTTCAGCGCGATGGCTCCCAGCAGGGTGCCGAAGATGCCAAACTGGGCGGCAGCCCCCAAGAGTAGAGTCTTGGGATTGGCGATCAACGAACTGAAGTCGGTCAGAGCCCCCACCCCAAGAAAGATCAGCAGCGGAAAGACACCAGACTCAATACCGACATGGTAGATGTAGTAGAGGATGCCCCCGGGCTCGGTGAAGCCCCCGTTCGGAATATTGGCCAAAATGGCGCCAAAACCGATCGGGAGTAACAGCAGCGGCTCGAATTCGCGCACAATCGCCAGATAGAGTAGCAGGCAACCTACGGCGATCATCAGCAGCTGTGGCCACTGAAAATTGGCCAACCCGGTGTCATGCCACAAGATCAATAAACCATCCATGTATGCCCCTTAGTTATCCAGCCTCGTTGTCACAATGGGAACTATGCCAACCAGGCCAGGGTTTCCCCATAGGTGACAATATCCCCTTCCCGAACCTGATATCGACTCAGAACACCGGAATGGGTTGCCCGGATCTCAGCCTCCATCTTCATTGCCTCCATAATCAGCAGTACATCCCCCTCCACCACGGATTGGCCGGGACGAGCCACCAATTTGACTATGGTTCCAGCCAATGGTGCCGCAAACGGGGCCTCTGCGGACGTGCTTGGCAGCGGCGCGGCTGCCACTACTGAGGATGAAACAGGAGCTGGCTGTATCGACGAGAGCTCTCCGCTAGCCGCGACTTCAACACGATAAGCAACACCATCCACACGAACGTCATAGCAAGCCGAAGTCGTGTTTCCCGAAGAGGCAGCAGAAACAGCCACTGCTGGGCTCTTGGAGGCCACTGCAGTCGCTTCCCCACTGGGGATCGGCTCAAAGAATGCAGGGTCGTGCCGGTGCCGGAAGAACTTGATCGCAACCTGAGGAAACAGGGCGTAGGTGAGCCGATCGTCGTCATTCAACTCCTTGGCATTAATATCTGCCGCCTGAGCCTCACGCTGCAACTCGCTCCCAATCCGTTCCCACTCCGGAGCAAGCAGATCCGCCGGACGACAAGTGATAGGGGTTGCCCCCTGAAGAACGCGAGCCTGCAGCGCAGCGTCAAAAGGTGCGGGGGCCAAGCCATATTCCCCCTTGAGAATGGCGGCCGTCTCCTTGGTGATGGTCTTGTAGCGTTCACCAGCCATGACATTCAAGACAGCCTGAGTGCCCACAATCTGCGAGGTCGGCGTCACCAGAGGCAGATAGCCAAGATCAGCCCGGACACGAGGGATCTCGTCCAACACCTCATCGAGTCGAGCTTCGGCGCCTTGCTCCTTGAGCTGAGCCTCCATGTTGGTCAACATGCCGCCAGGGACCTGGGCCAGCAAAATCCGCGAGTCGACCCCCTTCATGCCCCCCTCAAACTTCGCATACTTCTTGCGAACATCGCGGAAGTAGATGGCGATCTCTTCCAATAGAGCCAAGGGAAGACCAGTGGCTCTGTCACTCTCTTCCACCATAGCGACCACAGTTTCCGTTGGTGAATGACCATAGGTCATGCTCATGGTTGAAATTGCCGTATCGAGAATATCAATGCCGGCATCAATCGCCTTCATGTGGGTCGGCAAGCTCAGTCCCGTCGTGGCGTGACAATGCAACGCCAACGGCAGATCAACCTCTGCCTTGATGGCCCGGATCAGGGATTCAGCCTCGTAAGGCTTGAGCAAGCCCGCCATATCCTTGATGCAGAGGGAGTGGCAACCTAGATCCTGTAACCGTTTGGCCAGGGAGACCCAATCCGGCAGATGATGAACTGGGCTTGTGGTGTAACACAAAGTACCCTGGGCATGAGCCCCTACAGCCAATGCTGCATCCACGGCACAGCGTAAATTCCGCACATCATTCATCGCATCAAAGATACGGAATACATCGATACCATTGTGATGCGCCCGTTCAACAAAGTGCTGCACCAGATCATCAGCATAATGGCGATAGCCGAGCAAGTTCTGCCCTCGCAGCAACATCTGCTGGGGAGTGTTCGGCATCAAGGCCTTGAGCTCTCGCAACCGAACCCAAGGATCTTCGCCAAGGAAACGAATGCAGGAGTCGAAAGTAGCGCCCCCCCAGGATTCAATCGACCAGAAACCAACCTGATCCAATTTGGCAGCAATGGGTAACATGTCGTCCAGGCGCAGACGAGTAGCTAACAACGACTGGTGTGCGTCACGCAGCACAACTTCGGTGATGGCCAGAGGTTTCTTCATGACTTGTGCTCCGCATCATTCGATTGGGTATGTTCGAGTCGATAGGTATGAACCGCCGCGGTAATGGCCGCCACGGTACCAGGAGGGAGTTTAGAGTCAGAGGTCGGAAGAGCCCTCTGCAACGGCGAAGCTGGCTCGGCGGCAACGAGAGCCAGCACCTTGATCGCCAACACCATGGCGCCAAGAAACAGGTAAACGAAACCCATACCCAGCACCAGTAGTTTCAGAGCCTCCATCATCAAGGTCGATTCCATTAGCCCCCCTCCATGATTGTCATCCTGACACCCGTCAGGATCTAACCAGACAACCGTAGTCGAGCAAGCGGCTAAAAAACGGACTCACTTCACAGAGGAATAAACAGGGTAGGCTCCAGCGCAAAAAACCAGAAACTAGTGAGGATATCTGGAAGCCGGAAAAGCAAACGGGCCCTCAGAGTGAGGGCCCGTTTGGGAAGATATGGTGCATCCGAGAGGATTCGAACCTCTGACCACTCGGTTCGTAGCCGAGTACTCTATCCAACTGAGCTACGGATGCAGGAGTCTTAGATATTACTTGTAACGAAAATGGTGCATCCGAGAGGATTCGAACCTCTGACCACTCGGTTCGTAGCCGAGTACTCTATCCAGCTGAGCTACGGATGCAGGAGTCTTGGAAATTGCTTGTAACGAAAATGGTGCATCCGAGAGGATTCGAACCTCTGACCACTCGGTTCGTAGCCGAGTACTCTATCCAGCTGAGCTACGGATGCAGGAGTATTGGAAATTACTTGTAACGAAAATGGTGCATCCGAGAGGATTCGAACCTCTGACCACTCGGTTCGTAGCCGAGTACTCTATCCAGCTGAGCTACGGATGCACTATGCAATGGCGGTGAGGGAGGGATTCGAACCCTCGATGCGGCTTTTGACCGCATGCTCCCTTAGCAGGGGAGTGCCTTCAGCCTCTCGGCCACCTCACCGTTGCGGGTGCAGATATTACTGTGCAGGGAAAATATGTCAAACCTTTTTTCCCCACAACTCTCTGTTCGCACAGCAATTAGGCAGATTGCACACGGCGTGTACGAAGAGGCCGTTTTGCCGAGAGGATGCAAGCCCCACAGGCTGCGGGGTAAAAAAAAGCGGCTCGTAAGCCGCTTTTCATGAATCAGTAATTACCTTCCGCGCTTTCGTCATCGCCCTTCTCGGCCTGAATGCGCATGTAGATCTCTTCACGGTGAACGGATACTTCCTTGGGAGCATTGACCCCAATCCGCACCTGGTTGCCTTTCACACCCAAGACGGTCACCGTTACATCGTCACCAATCATCAGGGTCTCACCCACGCGACGAGTCAAAATCAGCATTTAGTTGCTCCTTGGTTCTGATGGAACAGATTAATGAATAAACATTATCCATGATAATACAGGAAATTATAAGAAATATATCCTGACCACTCAGTATCACAACGTCATCATAGCCGGGCCACTTGCACAGCTACTGCGTGCAACTCCAATCAACAAGAGAGAG
>JAGOXX010000096.1 GCA_018059485.1 Aeromonadaceae bacterium
GCTATGAGTTGTCTGTTGAAGGAGAGGGGGAGGCACATCCGGTGCGGGATCGCCTCTGCTGGTTGCAAAAGAGCTGGCGCTTTCATGCTGGATCCGGGATCGGTCAGTTGGCGGCCGCCGTCAATCGCGGCGATGGCAGGGCTCTGACTCGACTGTTTGGCGGTGACTATCCGGATATAGCGCTACATGAGGGCGATGAGCGTCGTGCCCTGCTGTTGCAGCGGGTGAGCGAGGGTTATGCCGACTATCTGCGGCTGGTACAGGCGCCGGTGGATGAAACGGCAGTTCGCGCCGTGTTGCAGGCCTTCAACCGTCTGCGCGTGCTTTGTGCCCTGCGCGAAGGCGAGTGGGGTGTGGCCGGCTTGAACGGGGCGATCCAGAGTGCCTTGATGCGACAGGGGTGGTTGCAGGTGGAGGGGGAGTGGTACGTTGGCCGCCCCGTGATGATAGTGCGCAACGACCATGCCCTGGGTCTCTACAATGGCGATATCGGCATCGCCGCCCACGATGGCGAGCGGTTGCGAGTCTGGTTTGAACTGCCCGATGGCCAGGTGCGAGGTTTTCTGCCCAGCCGTCTGCCGGAGCATGAGACCGCTTTTGCGTTGACGGTCCACAAGTCCCAGGGATCCGAGTTTGCCCACACCCTGCTGGTGCTGCCGGATCAGGATAACCCTGTGCTGACTCGCGAGCTGCTCTATACCGGCATCACTCGAGCCAAACAGCGACTGGATCTGTTCGCTCCGCTGCCACTACTGCAGCGGACTATCGCTAAATGCACGCAGCGTTCCAGTGGGCTGACACGAATGCTGTTACGCCCGTGAGCCAATAATTGGATCCAGTTGGTCGATGAATGGTGCGTTTGTCTACACTGCTAGTGAGTGCCGTCGCTCGGAATGGTTGTGCATAGCCGCACAATATCCAGTTTGAGTTGACCAAGCCGGTACGGCATCTATGTATAATGAAATCGATTTCAAGCTCTTTAGCCGACTTGGCAAAAAGAGTGACTCCTATCTGTTCGGCATAACAAGGGAATTTGTGATGACTCTTTCAATAGTCCAACGCATCAAGGCTGGGTTTGCGCTGCTGCTGTTGTTGTTGCTGATCTTGGGTGGCATCAGTTATCTGCAGACGACCGGTATTCACAACAAGTTGAAGCTGGTCACCGAGCAGGCCACGCCGCTGGCGATGACGACGACCCGGTTACGCGAGGCTTTACTGCTGGCTAACCGCTCCACGCTAGCCCATTTGAGCAGTTGGCAAGTCAGCGCACTGCCACCACTGCGTCAACAATATGAGCAGAGCAAGCAGCAGTATGCAGAGCAGCTCAAGCAGATGGCCGGGTTTGATCTGCAAGAGAGTGCCAAATCCCGGCTGGTGACGGTACAACGCCAGGCCGATCAAGTGTTTGCCTCCGCCGAGAAGATGATGAGTCTGCATGAGCAACAGGTGCAGCTGGAGGATAATCTCACCGCGATGCGTCATCAGTTTTTACGGCTGGATGACTCCTACCGTTCCGCTGCCGATCTGTTGCTGCAATTTACGGCCAGCAAACGGTCGTTGCATAACAAGGCCGAGCTGATCACCAGTGGTATCGCTCGGGATATCCGCCAACTGCAACGAACCGATGAAACGACCAACCTGCCCGAATTGGAGAAGGTGCTGGCCAAGGATATCGAGATGGCCAGTAAGCGGTTGGAGATTATCGTGGTGCCGGATGACGTGAAACAACGCTTCAGCCGTAGCGTGGATCGACTCAAGCAACTGGCCTTCGGTGAGCAGGGGTTGATCCAGGCCATGCAACGGGATCAGAAGCTGACTCAGGAGTTACTGGCTACTCAGGAACAGCTCCAGTCGCTTTCCAATCAGGTCAACCAGGAGTTGCAGGCGCTGATCGATATCACCGATCAGAGTGTCCAGGCCGATAAGGCCGGGGCGGCTTCGGCTGTGCAGAACGCCATCTTTTGGATTGTACTGGTTTCTGCCATATCTGCCGGGGTGGCCGTGCTGGTGGCCTGGACGTCGGCGCGCAGCATTCAACGCCCCTTACAACTGTTCGATAAGGAGTTGGCCCTGATGGCGCAAGGGGATATGACGCGCCGGATCAACTACCGCAGTCAGGACGAATTTGGCGCCTTGTCGCGTTCGATCGACCAGTTGGCCAGTAATACCGATGCCTTGCTGGTGGAGATCCACAAGGGGTCGCAGCATCTGGTTGCCGAGACGGAGCGGACGGCTCAGATCAGTGAACGGGCGATGGCCCGAGTGCAGGATCAGAAGAGCCAGACCGATCAGGTGGCCGCCGCCATCACAGAGCTGGAGGTTAGTGCCACCGAGGTGGCTCGCTCGACAGAAAGCACTCGCCATCAGGTGGATCAGGCCAACGAAGATACCCAGCAGAGCCGCAATCTGGTGGTCAATAATCGCCAGCGTATTGAACATCTGGCGTCTGGTATCGAGGAGGCGGTGGATATCACGCGCAAACTGGAGGGGTTCAGCGGCAATATCGGCAGCATCCTGGATGTGATCCGCGGCATCGCCGATCAGACCAATCTGTTGGCGTTGAATGCGGCCATTGAGGCGGCTCGCGCCGGAGATGCCGGTCGTGGATTTGCGGTGGTTGCCGATGAAGTTCGCGCCCTGGCGACTCGGACCCAGCAGTCGACCGAAGAGATCCAGTCCATGATTCACAACCTGCAGGCCTCCAGCAACGATGTGGTGGCAGTGATGGGGCGTAGTCATGAACAGACTCAGCTGTGTGTGCAACAGACTCGCGATACCGAGACGGCGTTGCAGGCGGTAGCCCAGCGGATGGAGGCGATCAAGGAGATGACCGATCAGGTGGCCCATGCGGCCAGTGAACAGATATCGGTCAGTCAGGGGGTTGCTCAACACATATCCGGTATTGCCGATGTGGCTCATGAAACGGAGATGGCATCTCGGGATTCGGCATCCAGCAGCGATGTCTTGGCTGCTCTGGCCGCTACGCAACAACAACTGATCTCGCGTTTCAAGGTGTAGGAGAGGGATATGCTGAAATTATGTAGTGCCATGATGGCCTTGGGCTTGAGCCTCTCGGTATCGGCCACTGAGTTAGTCATTGAAACCTGGCGAGTCGAAGATGCCAAGTTGTGGCAAGAGCAGATATTGCCAAGCTTCCATGCACGTTATCCAGACATCACAGTGAAGTTGACGCCGGTACCATCCAGCGAATATCAGGCCACAGTGATGCAGCGGTTGGCTGATGATAAGGCGGGCGATCTGATCACCTGCCGTCCCTATGATGAATCTCTGCAACTGTTCCAAAAGGGCTATCTGGAGGACTTAACGGATCTGGAGGGGATGGAGAACTTCCCGAGTTTTGCCAAGGCAGCCTGGCAGACCGATACTGGCGCTCAAACCTTCTGTTTGCCGATCGCGTCTGTAATACAGGGCTTCTACTACAACCAGGATATCTTCAAGGAGCTTGGCCTTGAGGTGCCGAAGACCCGAGCCGACTTCTTTGCCCTGATGGACAAGGTCAAAAGCGATGGGCGTTATCAGCCGTTGGCACTGGCGGCTCATGATAACTGGGTGGTTTCCGAGCTGGGATTCCAGAATATTGGTCCGAACTACTGGCATGGAGAAGATGGTCGCATAGCCTTGATCGAAGGTAAGGCGCGCTTCACCGACCAACCCTATGTCGCCGTGTTCGATGAGCTGAGCCGTTGGTTACCCTATCTGGGCAATGCACCCGCAGATACCACAGAAGCCATGGCCCTGGAGGCATTCCAGTCGGGGAAGGCAGCCATGCTGGTGGCTGGCTCCTGGGCCATCAGTCAACTCGATGGCAAGGTGAACTTTGGCGCTTTCTATCCACCGGTTGCTCAGAGTGGGGATGCCTGTTATTTCACGGATCACACCGACATGGGGATTGCCATCAACGCCAAGGGCAAGAACAAGGAGGCGGCCAAGAAGCTGCTGGAATGGATGGCCAGTGCCGAGTTCGCCGAGCTGTTCTCCAATGCAGTGCCAGGTTTCTTCTCCCTCTCGAATCACTTCTTCGAGCTGAAGAATCCGGTAGCCAGCACCATGATGAGCTGGCGTGACACCTGTGACTCGACCATTCGTATAGCGGCGCAAATCCTGTCCCGAGGCCAACCGCCACTGAGTCAGCAACTCAATGAGGTTTCGCAACAGGTGGTATTAGGCAACATGACGCCTCAAGCTGCGGCGCAGCAACTGCAGAGTGGGCTTGATAGCTGGTATGCCCCGCAACAGGATGCGGCCAAGTCTCGCGAAGTATCTGGCTGCTCCGTACCTATGGTGGTTTCTGCTGCTACTGGAACCTCTGCCGCAACCGCAACCGCAACCGCAACCAGTGGTGCGAGTGCTACGGATGCCTCGATTCAGGCGGCAGAAGCGGCTGTGTTGCAAGAGGCCCCTGCTACCCCATAACGGCATCGAGCGATACGATTGAAAAGGGAGCTGCAGAAGCTCCCTTTTCATTAGGCTTTTGTGTGGGATAAAGAAAATAGAGATCCACTATATTTGGGGGTTATGCCAAATTTGCGGTGGATTGTTTTGTGTCTTGGTTGTTCATTGATATTACTAGGTAGTTTTGTGGTCGTGGCTGGAATATTGTGTTTTTGCAGCTAGGGTATACACGGTAAAAGCGGGTTGACAGCCGATGTGTAACTGGACAAGATGTTTGGACATTTAGACGTCCAAACATCCGCGCTGTGCTGGATGTATAGCGAACTGCCGGCTGCAGGGTCGTAAAGGGAAGGAGAATACTATGAGTTTTGATAGTGCACGCCAGGTAGAGGCTTTGAATCAGAATCTTGCGGACTTGAATGGCGATATCGGTGTTTCGTTTGAGTTTTTTCCACCAACCACTGAAACCATGGAAAAGACTCTCTGGAGTTCCATCGAGCGATTGAAGACTCTGGCTCCGAAGTTTGTCTCTGTCACCTATGGTGCGAATTCAGGAACCCGAGATCGGACTCACAATGTGATCAAGGATATCAAGGAGCGTACCGGTCTGATTGCTGCACCTCATCTGACGTGCATTGATGCCGGTCGTGATGAGTTGATCCAGATCGCACAGGACTATTGGGATAACGGTATTCGTCACATAGTCGCACTGCGTGGGGACTTACCGCCTGGTAGTGATCAACACCCCGAAATGTATGCAGCTGACCTGGTCTCCTTACTGAAAGGGGTCGCTGACTTTGATATCTCTGTCGCTGCATATCCGGAAGTCCATCCCGAGGCCAAGAGCGCTCAGGCTGACCTGTTAAATTTGAAACGCAAGATTGATGCGGGTGCAAATCGGGCCATCACTCAGTTCTTCTTTGATGTCGAAAGCTACCTTCGTTTTCGGGACCGCTGTGCGGCCATTGGCATCGAGGCTGAAATCATTCCTGGGATCCTGCCTGTCTCCAACTATAAAACCCTGCAAAAATTTGCCGGATTTACCAATGTGAAGGTACCGAGCTGGTTACACCAACGATTCTCCGGAATCGCTGATGAAGATCAGACGACACGAAACCTGTTGGGGGCGAGCGTGGCGATCGATATGGTGCGAGTGCTTTCGCGAGAAGGTGTTAAGAACTTTCACTTCTATACATTGAATCGCTCCGAGCTGACTTATGCCATCTGCCACACGCTGGGAGTCCGCCCACATCCATAATTAAACGAATGTGGGATGTTTTTACGGCGATCTGCTGCAAAAGTGGTCGCTTGAACTGGTGGTGGGATTATTTTAGGAAAATCCTCTTGCCAACAAATCCGACATCCCTATAATGCCGCCTCGCTGACACGGCAAAGCACGCACTCCTAGAGAAAGCGCTGCAGCGGTGCCAGTCGGGCCGAAACGCCCCGGAGCGAACGCAGTAAAATGTGCTTGACTCCGAATCGGGAA
>JAGOXX010000097.1 GCA_018059485.1 Aeromonadaceae bacterium
TTTTTCATCCGGCTCGGGATAGTGCTGCTGTCTCGAGTGCCTGTTTTTCCTCCGGGCTGAGAAAGGCGATGGTCAGCCCATTGCGCTGCGCCTGACGGATCTCCTCCGGAGTCAGACCCGCAGCCGGGGCCGCGACCTGATACTCATAAGGCAGCTCGATCCCTTCAACGGCTGGATCATCGGTATTCAGGCAGGCCAGGATGCCATGGGCCAGAAAGTGGTGGATCGGATGGCTAGCATAGCTGGCGACTGTGCTGGTCTGAATGTTGGAGGTCAGGCAGGACTCGATGCCGATCCCCTGCTCGGCCAGATAGTTCATCAGAACTGGGTCTTGAATGGCCTTGACGCCATGACCGATGCGCTCGGCTCCTAGTGCTCGGACGGCATGCCAGATGCTGTCGGCTCCGGCGGCTTCACCGGCGTGGACAGTGATATGCAATCCGGCATCACGGACGCGGCGGAAGTGCTCTTCGAACAGTGGGCCGGGGAATCCTAGCTCATCCCCTGCCAGGTCGATGGCAACCAGCCGATCGGCATGGGCCAGACAGGCCGCCAACTCGCGTTCACACTGCGCCTGTCCGAAGGTGCGACTCATGATGCCAATCAGATTTGCCTTGCGGCTAAAGTCGCGGCAGCCCGCCTGAACGCCATCGATGACGGCCTCGACAACGCCTTGGGGATCCAGGCCGTGGGTCATCGCCATATACCAGGGGCTGAAACGCAGCTCGGCATAATCGATTCCGGCCCGTTGCAGGTCTTCTACATTCTCGTAGGCCACCCGGCGGCAGGCATCGTAGTCGGCGAGAACCTTGACACCCCAATCCAGCTTGCTCAGGAATGCCAGCAGGCTGGGCTCGGCTTCGACAATTTGGACATGGGGACGCAGCTGTTCCAGCGTGGTGGCGGGCAAGGCGATGCCATGCTGCTGACCGAGTTCCAGAATGGTTTGGGCACGAATATTACCATCGAGGTGGCGATGCAGGTCGGTGAGGGGAAGGCTTCTATCAATCATGGGGGATCCGCCAAGTAAAGATGCAGGAGTCTTCATTCTAGCGCTCTGTGGCAGGATGCACAGTCAAATCCCGGATGGAAGATGGCGGAAGTGAGAGCAAGCGTTTTTCATGGGGTACCAAGAGAATGGGGAGCCTGAGCTCCCCAATCCGGTTACATGTCCAACTCTTTTAACTTTCTCGTGAGAGTGTTGCGGCCCCAGCCGAGCAGGCGAGCAGCCTCCTGTTTATGGCCATGGGTGTGCTGCAGGGCGGTATCCAGCATGATGCGTTCAAATTCAGGCATGGCTTCGCCGAGAATATCCACTTCACCGCGCGCCAGTTTCTGGGCCACCCACTGTTGTAGCTGATCCTGCCAGCGTTGCGAGATCTGTTCGCGGGTTACCGGGCGCTCTTCGCTGGGATGCAGCAGCTCGGGCGGCAGATCGGAGACCAGGACTTCCTGACCGGAAGCCATGACGGTCAGCCAGCGGCAGACGTTCTCCAATTGGCGCACGTTCCCTGGCCAGGGCAGACGGCTGATGTAGGCCTCGGTGTCCGGATGCAGTTGTTTGGCTTCGACGTTCAGCTCCTTGGCCGCACAGGCCAGGAAGTGGTGAGCCAGACGTGGGATATCCTCGCGGCGTTCACGCAGCGCCGGAATATGTACCCGGATGACATTCAGACGGTGGAACAGATCCTCACGGAAGTCTCCATCGGCGACCCGTTTCTCCAGATCCTGGTGGGTAGCAGCAATGATGCGCACATCGACTTGCACCGGTTGATGACCGCCGACGCGATAGAACTGACCATCAGCCAATACCCGTAGCAGGCGTGTCTGCACATCCAGCGGCATATCGCCGATCTCATCGAGGAAGAGGGTGCCGCCATTGGCTTGTTCAAAGCGCCCCTGACGCACATTGTTGGCGCCGGTGAAGGCTCCCTTCTCATGGCCGAACAGCTCTGATTCGATCAACTCCTTCGGAATGGCCGCCATATTGAGTGCGATGAAGGGCTTGGCCGCTCGAGGACTGTGGCGGTGCAGGGCATGGGCGACCAGCTCTTTGCCGGTACCGGATTGACCATTGATCAGTACGGAGATCGATGAGCGAGAGAGCCGTCCGATGGCGCGGAACACCTCCTGCATCGCCGGTGCTTCACCGATGATCTCCGGGCTGTTGGGCATGGCCTGGTGCTTGCTGCTCCGTTTGTTGCGTTGTTCACGCAGATGGCTCTCAGCCCGCCGCACCAGAGCGATGGCTTCATCGACATCGAAGGGCTTCGGCAGGTACTCGAAGGCGCCGCTTTGATAGGCATTGACCGCACTGTCCAGATCGGAGTGCGCCGTCATGATGATGACCGGGACTTCCGGTTGTTTTTCTTGGATCAATTGCAGCAGCGAGAGACCATCGATACCCGGCATGCGGATATCGGAGAGAATGACCTCCGGGAAATCGCTGTTCAACGAGGCGAGCAGACTCTCGCCATCCTCAAAGGTACGGCATCCGAACCCCTCGGATGTCAGGGCGCGTTCCAGCACCCAA
Source organism: Aeromonadaceae bacterium (assembly GCA_018059485.1). GTDB lineage: Bacteria > Pseudomonadota > Gammaproteobacteria > Enterobacterales > Aeromonadaceae > Pseudaeromonas. The sequence continues at coordinate 2,534 of JAGOXX010000097.1, forward strand.
CGAATCGAGCTGTCGTCATCGACAATCCAGACTTTGGCAGCCATGTGTACCCCTTATTTACGTAACGGTAGATAGATACTGAATTCGGTATGACCCGGCCAGCTGACGCATTCGATGCGTCCCTTGTGTTGATCGATCAGATTCTGGGCAATGGAGAGCCCGAGCCCTGTGCCGCCATCCTTGCCGGTGACCATCGGATAGAACAGGGTGTCGCGGATCTGCTCTGGAATGCCCGGCCCGTTATCGATGATCTTGATCTCGGCCGCCAGCCGGTAACGCTGGCCGTGAATGGTGATCTGAAAAACGGTGCGGGTCTTTAACCGGATGTTACCTTCACACCCCATAGCCTCGACGGCGTTACGGACTATGTTGAGGAAGGCTTGTTGTAGCTGGTCTGGCTCCATCTCGAAATCAGGAATGCTGGGGTCATAGTCCCGCTCGATACGAATACCGGGCGGCAGCTCCATCTCGACCAGGCGACGCACCTGTTCCAGCACCGAGTGGACGTTGTGAACTTGATGGCGTCCAGGGCGTTGTGGGCCCAGCAGGCGATCGACCAGATTCCGCAACCGGTCCGCCTGGGCGATGATGATGCCTGTGTATTCCTTGAGATTGGCGTCGGGCAGAGCCTTTTCCAGCAATTGTGCCGCGCCGCGCAAACCGCCCAGCGGGTTCTTGATCTCGTGAGCCAGGCCGCGCACCAGATCCCGTGCGGCCAGCTGTTGCGCGTGCTGTTGCAGCTCCTGACTGATGCGTTTTTGCTGGTCGATCTTGCGCAGCTCCATCAGGATACGATGATTCGGTGATTCACTGATGGTGATGACGCTGAGATCGACCAGCTTAGGATCCCCATCAATGACGAGCGTGACCTCACCGTCACTGAAGCCCTGACCTTGCCGCTGGGCTGTGCGTAACCGTTCGAGATCGAGCGAGATATATTCGACCACCAGATCGAAGCGGTTCTGTAGCAGACGGCGGGCACTGACCCCGAGCAGCTGTTCAGCGGCCGGATTGACATAGTGCACAACAAAATCGCCATCGACCAGGATCACTGCGGTCAACAGGTTGTCGAGTAAGGTGCTTGGTAAATCGGAACGGGTATTCACGCGCGGCTCCCCAATTTAGTGCTTTGCACATATATAGTGCAACACTCTACCCGTTCCGGTGCAGATGATGAACCAGCGATTAGCCCGCGGCGCCGTTCACCTTCGGTTTGGCCTGGTTTTGCGGTGAGCTCAGTACCGAAACCCGGAATAGATAGAATGTGGTCTTGATCGATGATGCAAGGAGCTTGCCGTTTTGATCGACTATCTGTAGCTCCAACTGATGCATGCCGCGATCGACATTTTCCATCTTCACATCGAGGGAGTTTTCGGCTGCCCCTTTGAGCTCGCCGTCCAGAATTACATTCATCTTGAACGGATTCACAGGAATCGGTTTCAGGTTGGCCTTGATGATGACCAGGCCGCTGTTTTCGCGGATGATCTGGCCGTTGGTTGGGGATTCTATAGTGAGGAGCGGGCCTGTTGGACGTTCGTCATTGGCCTTGGCTGTGTCATCCGATACGGCGGCTGTCGCTTGCGTTACGGGAGTGCTACTTGGCGTTGGTGGCGTCACTTTGATCTCTTCGGAGTCATGCTGCTCGGAAGGTTGATCGGAGAAGTGGACATTACCCTGCTCGTCAATCCAGCGGTGGACAGTTTGTGCGGCATAGAGCGAACTTGTGAACAGTAACAGGCATAACCAAAGGGGGCGCATCTGGGATCTCCTCAATGAAATTGTGCAATTGAATCCATATTATCGAAAGGATAAAAAAAAACCCGCCGAGAGGCGGGTTTTTCAACACTCTGTGACTTAGACAGAGTAGTACAGTTCGTACTCAACCGGGTGCGGAGTCATGCGAACGCGATCCACGTCCACTTGCTTCAGCTCCAGGTAGGAGTTGATGAAGTCGTCAGTGAATACGCCACCACGAGTCAAGAACTCGCGATCGGCATCCAGAGACTTCAGCGCTTCTTCCAGAGAACCAGAAACTGTCGGGATCAGTGCCTCTTCTTCCGGCGGCAGATCATACAGGTTCTTATCCATGGCTTCGCCCGGATGGATCTTGTTGATGATACCGTCCAGACCGGCCATCAGCTGAGCAGCAAACGCCAGGTATGGGTTGGCAGCCGGATCCGGGAAGCGAACTTCGATACGACGGGCCTTCGGGCTCGGTACCAGCGGGATACGGATAGAGGCAGAACGGTTACGGGCAGAGTAGGCCAGCATAACCGGTGCTTCATAACCCGGAACCAGACGCTTGTAGGAGTTGGTGGTCGGGTTGGCGAAGGCGTTGATAGCCTTGGCGTGCTTGATGATACCACCGATGTAGAACAGAGCCAGTTCAGACAGGCCTGCATACATGTCGCCAGCGAACAGGTTGACACCGTCCTTGGCCAGAGATTGGTGGCAGTGCATACCAGAACCGTTGTCACCAAACATCGGCTTCGGCATGAAGGTTACAGTCTTGCCGTAGGCGTGAGCGACGTTGTGGATGACGTACTTCTGAACTTGAACTTCGTCAGCCTTCTTGGTCATGGTGTTGAAGCGGGTCGCGATTTCGTTCTGACCAGCAGTCGCCACTTCGTGGTGGTGAGCTTCAACAACTTGGCCCATCTCTTCCAGGATCAGACACATGGCTGAACGCAGGTCTTGAGAGGAGTCAACTGGAGCAACTGGGAAGTAACCACCCTTAACGCCTGGACGGTGACCCTTGTTACCACCTTCGTATTCGGTAGCAGAGTTCCAGGCAGCTTCTTCGGCATCAACCTTGAAGAAGGAACCGCCCATGGTGTTGCCGAAACGGACATCATCAAAAATGAAGAATTCTGGTTCCGGTCCGAACAGGACGGTATCAGCGATACCGCTGGACTTCAGGAACTCTTCGGCGCGCTTGGCGATGGAACGCGGATCGCGATCGTAGCCTTGCATGGTAGCCGGTTCCAGGATGTCACAACGGATGATCAGAGTGGTCTCTTCGGTGAACGGATCCAGCAGGGCAGTAGTGGCATCCGGCATCAGCACCATGTCTGATTCGTTGATACCCTTCCAACCACCGATGGAAGAACCATCGAACATCTTACCGTCTTCGAAGAAGTCTGCGTTGATTTGGTGTGAAGGCACGGAAACGTGTTGTTCTTTGCCCTTGGTGTCGGTAAAGCGAAGGTCGACGAACTTCACTTCCTGTTCTTTGATCAGAGCCAGAACATTTGCTGCTGACATGCTAAATAACCTCCGGTGTCGTGGAAAACTGAAA
>JAGOXX010000001.1:0-43229 GCA_018059485.1 Aeromonadaceae bacterium
CTCTGGCTTCCAGCGCAGAGCGAACCAGGATGGCTTCTTTGCTCAAGGTTGACATCACATATTCTCCATCACCATCACGGGTGGCGGATCATACCACCATTCGTGAGCGAGATTAAAAAGGCCTTGCAGCCAGTCACTCAAATTGCGCCAGCAGAAGTCCGCCATACCGGCTTGCTGAATGCGGGCCGGGCACCAATCATCGATATCGGCCCATTTGCGTCTTGCAATAAAATTTGCATTTTGCAAAGAGCGATTCGCAAAATGCGGAACCTATTGAGCCCCATAGATGGCACAGGAGGCCCAAATGGCGAAAAATGGCCGAAAAATGCCACTTTTGACGCCCAAAAAAGTTGGCACGCTATTTTCATATACAAATACGTAAACCAGTTTTATCCCGTGCTCTCTTCAGCGACAGCTGAAGTTTGGTCAACCTTCGAGTTGACCATTTTTTTTGCCAAAAATTGCTCCCAGAGCCTGCCGCAACCCCTTCGAGGTCACGGGTTTGGCGACCAGATCACTCATGCCAACCTGTAGGCATGCGGCTCTATCCTCCTCGGCGGCATTCGCCGTCAACGCCAGGATCGGCAATTCGGGATAAAGCCTCTTGAGCCTCTTGGATGCCTCCAGACCATCCATCTCCGGCATGCGCAGATCCATCAGCACCAGCTGCGGCCGCTCCTGCGCCACTGCCTCCAAGGCCTCGTAGCCGTTGCCCGCCAGCCGGACCGAATGCCCCATCTTGTGCAGCAACGCCTGGATCACCTGCTGATTCACCGGGCTATCCTCCACCAGCAAGATAGCCAGGGGCGGCGTGGAGAGCACCTCGGCGTCAGCCACAGATTCGGCGGCGTCTGCTTCCAGCAAGGTTCGACAGGGAATACGGAACCAGAAGCAACTTCCCACACCGGGCTGGCTATCGACACCGATGCGCCCCCCCATCAGCTCCACCAGATGGCGGCAGATCGCCAGCCCCAGTCCACTCCCCCCGAAGCGGCGCGTCATGGAGGGATCCAGCTGCCGAAATGGCAAAAACAGCTCATCGCATTGCTCGGGAGCTATGCCTATCCCGGTATCATGGACGCTGAAAGCCAGCTGTGTGCCTTCAACCATCACCTGCAACCGCACCGAACCCTGACTCGTGAATTTGATGGCATTGCCTAACAGGTTGAACAGGATCTGCGTCAGACGCAGGGGATCGCCGCGCAATTTAGCGGGCAGTGCCGGGTCGATATCAACCAGCAAGGCAATCCCCTTGCTGTGTGCCTGCTCTTCGAGTTGGGTCACCACCGAATGAATGACAAACTGACTCTCAAACGGAATGGACTCCAGCGTCACCTCTTTGGACTCGATTCTCGAGAGATCGAGCAGGTCATGGAGCAGGGTCTGCAACAAGGCGGCCGAATGAGTCACGTGACGACTCAGCTCCCGCTGCGCTGGCGTCAATTCACTCTGTTCAAGCAGTTCCAACATGCCCAGAATGGCTTGCATCGGTGTCTTGATCTCATGACTCATGACGGCCAGAAACTGCGATTTGGCGCGGTTAGCCGCATCGGCTCGGGCCTTGGCTCGCTTGAGCTCCAGATTGCGACCCACCAGGCTGCTGATGTCGTTGGCGGTTCCTCGATAACCGAGAAAGCTCCCCTGTTCATCAAAATAGGGATCGGCATTGATCGACAACCAGCGGATCTGCCCACTGAAGAAGACTTCAAAACGAAACGAACGGATCGGCCTATGCTCCGTGATCTCCTGACGATAGCGCTGCCACTTGCTCTGCTTTAACCGTTCCTTGTCGGTCAGAAAATCGGTGAAGCTGCGTCCCTGGATCTGGGACATCAGCGTGGAGGTAAATTGGTCACCTTCGATATCATCGGCAAACTGAATGAACCTGTGGTCAACATCCGTCTGCCAAAACCAGTCGCTGGCCATCTCGGCGAACTGGCGGAAACACTGCTGCGAGCGCCGTAAGGCCCGCGTCTTCTCGTCTACCAGAGTCTCCAGTCGTGAACGGTAATCCACATTCAAGATGGCTTGATCCATCAATGGACGATAGCGCTCAAGCAACTCTTTGGCCTGCAGATCCAAGCGATGACGAGCAGGATGCAGGCAAAGCAGCATCATGCGCCCCTGCACCAGGTTCAATGAGCAGAGCAGCGCACTCCCCGCCATGAGGCGGACCTCCGGGGCGCAAAGGGCAAACTCCGAGGTCAGCTCGGGAGCAAACAGTGCAACCGTCTCTCCGGCCAGGACGCGCTCAAACAGAGGCCCACTCTGCCACAGCTGTTGTTGCAGCAGGGGGTGACTGGCCACGGCACACCGCAAGGGCCCACCAGCCTTGTCGACCAGCAGGATGGCCGCATGCTCAAAGCCAATCAGGGGGCGCAGAATGCGGATCAGCGCCTCAAACAGGTTGTGGATCCCCTGGGGCTGAGTCAGAACCGAAATGCCTTTAAGCAGCCAATTGTTCTCGGTCTCCCGCCGCGCCTCACGCTCCTGGCAGGCAACCAGCTGTAGCCGGGTTTCATGCAACTCCAGCTCCAGCTCGGCACAACTCTTCATCGGCTGCTCCATCCATCCCCCCGCTCACGAAAAAAAATCACTGTCGAGATCATCAAGTTGCCGTGCGCATTCTCACCACCACGAAAACGCCCCTGCTCGCCAAAGGTATAGGGGGCAATAAAGGGCATCCCCTGCCGCGCGAGCGACCAGGAGTCGACCACCTGGTCCATCGCCGAATCCAGCGTCAGCATGCAGCCGGCACAGAAGATGTTCAGGGCGGCTATCTGCTCAATCTCGTGGGGACCTAGCGGAAAATCGCTCGAACGCACGGCTCGCTCGAGAAGCCCGTTGCGATTGCCATGCATCAAGATCACGGTTTCCCCTTCGTGGATCTGGGTGAATAATCGCAAGCCGCCACGCTCCGTGACCACCTCAGGGTGAGACAACTTGTAGTAGGAGAGTCCGGCCTGCCAACCCACCTGGCGAGCCAACGGGTAGAGGGTTGTCTCGGCCAGCACATAACTACCCGGCAGGACCGAGCTCAACAGACCATGGGTCCATTCGTTGTAAGCCTCGGCTGCTGGACGATGATCAATCTCGAGTAGTTCCCGCCCCTCGGCACGCGTCACAACGCCGCGGGGACCAGCAGGCATATAGGTCGAATGAAATTGGGTCGCCACACGACAGGAGGGATAAAACAGAGCCAAGGCGATGCCCTGCGACAGGCAGCCGTCTTGGGTAAGCAGCTGGCCGCTCTGCCCCTGCAGATTATGCGCCGCACTCCCGCCGACGATGGCGACGGAGTTGCCAAGCCGCTGCTCAATCGCCGCCATCACCTGCTCTTCACACCCGGGGCTGGCATGCAGCCAGACCAGCGAGGGTAATTCGCCCGGACGATTACTGCGCTGAATTGCGGTATCCAGCAACGAGGCGACGGCGGCATCAATATCGTCTTGCAACGGTGCCAAGGCACATCCATAGGCCCCCGACTCATCCCACAGCGCCCAGCAGGCCACGGCCATCCCATCGGCGGAGTGATAACCAGCCTCCGTCATGATGCCCTGGCAGGAGCTACAGCCCATGAGCTGGCTGGCGGGAAAGGCTTGCCGCAACAGAGCCAGCAGAGTTTCTCCTGCATGCTGCTCGGTAAAGTAGACCAATACCAGACGCGGAGGCGCCTTGGAGGTCAGGTTTAGCGTGGTGATTAACTCTTCGACCGCGCACTCACTCTGTGAGTGTAAGGAAAAGGCTGTTGCGACCCTCACATGGCTCTCCTGATACCACACTCTCAGGTTCGATAACCCGAGAATGGTTATATTTGACGACGCCCGGATTATATGATTAAAGCCTGATGGACCCTACGACTCTGGTGAATATCTGGAATGAAACCGCCACTACACGCTTATCAACGAATTGTTGCCTTGGGTGGCGGCCATGGCTTGGGGCGTCTGCTTTCTGCCTTGCAGGGGGTCGGCACTCGACTGACCGGGATCGTCACCACCAGTGACAATGGCGGCTCATCCGGACGATTACGCCAAAGCCAGGGCTGCATTGCCTGGGGCGATCTGCGCAACTGCATTAATCAGCTGGTCACCGAGCCCAGCACCGGCAGTCGCCTATTTGAATATCGTTTCAGTGGGGATGGCGAACTGGCCGGCCATAATCTGGGAAATCTGATGCTGCTGGCCCTGGATAACATGACCATACGTCCACTGGCTGCCATCGAGCTCATCCGCCATATGCTCGGCGTCAAGGCGCAGATTCTTCCCATGTCCGAGCAGCCGACCGATCTACTTGGGCTCAGTCCCTGCGGAACCGCCATCTTCGGCGAAACATCCATTGATGCCTGGCCTGCGTTACCAAACAAGTTGTGGCTCGAGCCCGCCGTCACGGCAACACCCGAGGCCGTCGAGGCGTTGTTGGCCGCCGATCTGATACTGCTCGGTCCCGGCAGTTTTCTCACCAGCCTATTGCCACCCCTGCTGGTGCCCGAACTGGCGAACGCTATCCGGATCAGTGAGGCTCGATTCGTCTTTCTGGCAAACTTGCAACCGGAACTGGGGCCTGTCGGCCAGCTTTCCCTGGCTGATCAGCTAGCGTGGATAGCTCGTCTGACGGGACGCACCATCGATAGTGTGATAGCCCCCACGGATGCCCCCGAACTCAGCACTCCCTGCTATCGCAGCGAACTGGCCGAGCAGGGCTGCTACTGGCGGCACGACAGAGACAAGCTGCTACAGGCACTCGAGCACTTGATGGCTCAACCAGAGCATGTGACCTGTCAGTGAGCTGAGGGCAACTCAGCTCAGGTGCGGCTCGGCTACCAGTTCGGCTAAGGCCTGATTGCTGGCTTGCACACTGGTGTGCAACACGGCGACTCGTTGGGAAATCTGCGGCCAATCGAGCTGCTGGCACGCCTTTTCCAGCTGTTGGGCATCACAATGGCAGAGGGTCGCCCCATAGGTGGCGCAGACTGACTTCATGGTATGCGCCAGCAGCAGCAGTTTTTCAGCATCGCGCCGTTCCAGCGCTTGGTCTAATTCGGCCAGATTTTTCTGACCATCCTCGATAAAAATCGTCACCAGCTGCGGCAATAACTCATCGCCGACATCCTGGCTCAACTGCCCGAGGATCTCTTGATCGATCCAGTTCATGACGCGCTCCCGTGCTCACAGGACTTTCTTATTTATTAGATGCAGGCAATAGCCCTTGTTGTTGCCACCCCTGCAGCTTGCGATACAGTGTCGAGGGGCTTACCTCCAGCAGGCGAGATGCTTGTGGAATATTACCGTGACAAACCTCGATGGCGTGAAGGATAGCCGTTCGCTCCACCTCAGACAAGGGTCGAACGGGGCTCTTATCCATCACCGGCAGCGAAATCTCGCCGCTGGTAACGCTCGCAACCAAAGGCTCACCCCTCGCATCCTTTGGTGATCGCAACGCATCCGGCAACATGTCGAACATGACGTCGGTACCATCGTGCAGCACGACAATCTGCCGAATGACGTTTTGTAATTGGCGGATATTGCCTGGCCACGGATAACTGAGCAAAGCCTTGCGAGCGGGTTCGCTGAAGCGCAAGAAGCGTTTGCCCTCCTCGCGTGAAAAATCCTGTAAAAAAACCTCGGCTATGCGCAACACATCGTCACCACGCTCCCGTAAGGGCGGCAGGTGCAGTGGAATCACATGGAGTCGGTAATAGAGATCCTCGCGAAAACGTCCGGCGGCAACCTCTTGAAGCGGATCACGGTTGGTCGCACAGACAATGCGTACATCAACCTGTTCGGTCACCGAGGAGCCAACTTTTTGGAAACAGCCAGTCTGCAAGAAACGTAGCAATTTGCTCTGCAGCTCAAGCTCCATCTCGCAGACCTCATCCATGAACAGGGTTCCACCGTGAGCTCGCCCGGCAGCACCGATCCGTTCACTGACCGCCCCGGTGTAGGCCCCCTTAACATGACCAAATATCTCGCTTTCCATCAAATCTTTGGGGATCGCGGCACAGTTGAGAGCAACCAGTTGCTGCCGCTGGCGGCCACTGAGCCGATGGATAGCTTCGGCGCATAACTCCTTGCCCGTTCCGCTCTCACCGGTAATAAAAATGGTCGCCCGCGATGGTGCCGCCGTCTCTATGGTGCGATAGACCGACTGCATGGTCACGCTGGCGCCGACGAAGCCCTCAAACTGTTCGCGAGGAAAAACCGTCTGATAGCGACTGACTAATGCATTGAGGCGACGGTGCTCAATCGTATTGCGAAGCGTGACCCGAAGCCGCTCCGCCTCAACCGGTTTGACAATATAATCGTGGGCGCCCAGACGCATCGCATCCACCGCCATATCCAGCGAGCTGTTGGCAGTCATCACGATAACGCTGATACCCAGAGCCGACTCCTGCAGAACACGCAAGATCTCCATGCCCGACATATCCGGGAGGTGGAGATCGAGTAGCAGAATATCAGGCTGCAATAAGGGGATCTGACGCAGTGCCTCTGATCCGCTGGCGACCGAGATCAGCGTAAACGCCTCATGTTTCAAATAGGCCTGATAAACGGCACTGAGCGGTGCTGAATCTTCAACCATCAACACCTTGGGAATTGGATATTCCATGTCACCTCTTAAGCTGGCTGCGCGCTAGAGTACCCGCAAGCCAGGAAACGGGACAAGACGAGCATAGATAACTGTTTCATTTACTTTATTTTTCTCGATAGACCAACGATGCTTGAAGCAAGTCATCCACTCAATGCCCAGAGACATTGCCTATGACAATGAACTTACGCACCAAAGCACGTCTATGGTTGATGCTGTTGTTCATGCTGCCACTGGGATTTTATATAACACTCAACCACTGGGGCCAATCAACACCGGAGCTAGAAGCCGGAGTACTGCAGGCTCTGCTGCAAGATTACCAACGACTGAATCAGCAACAACTAATATTGGCGACTCATAATACCCGTTTGAACCAACCATTGCCGCCCGAATTTAGCGCCTATTGGCAAAAAACGGGGGAGAGTTGGCAAGGTAGTCGACGGCTACCCTATTTGGATGATGCGGATTGTCGCCCCGCCCCAGGTGGATTTTTTACTCAGGGAACCACCCATAGTGTACAGCTCTATCTGTGCGTTGATGAGGGCTCCCAGCAACGCCTGTTCTTGCTGCAGCTATCGACACTGTTCAACCAACCGATGGCACACCCCGAGCTAAGAGTGGGGCTAGTGGCTCCGGACAAAAAACTGCTGCTGCAACCGGACCCGAAAAAGGGCGTCCCAGCAGTGGCCCCCATCCAAGCAGGCTCACCTCTGATCCAGCTGTTGACCCAACCTTCCGGCTTCATCAACGATGGTGAGCAAGATGTCGCCTGGCTAACCACCGAATACGGCTGGCGACTGCTACTGATGCAACCGCATGAGAGCCTTCTCCATTCCGGATACTCCGGCATGATTCTGATCGTGACCCTATTATTCTGTCTACTGCTGAGCTGGTTCATCCCGCTGTGGGTAAAAAGCTTCATCTATCGTCGATTTGCTTATCTGACCAAGGCTGCCGCCAAGATAGCATTGGGGGATTATTCAGGGCACTTGCCCACAGAACAGCAAGATGAATTGAAACTGTTCCATCAGGTGTTTAACCGCATGCTAGATGTCATCCAGCATCAGAAACAACAATTGCGCGAACAGAATCAGCAACTGCAAGCCAGCAATCTGACGCTCAAAGAGACCCTGGATACAGTGCAAAGCATGCAGAGCGAACGCTTTGTCACCGCCAATAACCTGCTGCAAAACACCGAGTTGCAGATACTGCGTCAGGCTCTGAAACTACCGTTGCAACAGCTGGATGAGCACTATCGACTGTTGCTAAACCACGTTAAACAGTTAAATGAGCTGATCCATCAGACCGCCATGGATCGCCGCCTACTCAGAGAGGTGAGTCAGGAGTGTATTCCTCTGTTCATCGAAATCGAAAGCCACATGGGGCAGGCCAAGCGATTGCTCCAATCCAATGTCACGGAAAAGGGGGAACTCGGAGAGAAACAACTCTTCGCATTGCAGCCATTGCTGCAAAGCAGCGTGCAGCACCTGATGGCACAAGGCCACGCGCAAGAGCACCACATCTATCTGCGCTGCCCATCCACCATTGAACTTGATAGTTATCCCCTGGCACTGGGTCAGGTGATCAATAATCTGGTGAGCAACTCATTGCGCCACGGATTCAAACCCGGCATGAGTGGCGAAATCATCATCAGCGCCAAACAGGAGGGCCAGCAGGTGATTCTGACCTACCGAGACAATGGCATCGGTATTGATGAACAGATGCAATCCAAGCTATTTCAACCATTTTTCACGGCTGATAGTGCCAACAGCGGCAACAGCCTGGGGCTCTACCTGACCAAGCAGTTGGTCCAAAAACTGCTCCAGGGATCCATCCATTACCAGCCAATGGAGAGCCAGGGAGCCTGTTTTATCATCACGCTCCCCCTTGGTAATGTGCCAATCCGAGACAGCGCGGCGGTTTAACCCGTCAGACCGGATTGTCGATATCGACAAACGTAACGTCCAACCCCTGTGTCGTCACCAACCAGTCACCCAACGCGCGGATGCCATAGCGTTCGGTGGCGTGATGACCCGCCGCGAAGAAGTGAATGCCCATCTCCCGCGCCACATGGACCGTCTGCTCGGATGCTTCGCCCGTGAAAAAGGCATCGAGGCCCTGCTCCGCAGCCAGGTTGATATAGCTCTGACCTCCTCCACTGCACCAGCCAATGCGACGGATCACATCGCTAGCATTTCCAGGACAATACAGCGGCGCGCGTCCCAGCCGCGCGGCCAGCCGTTCGGCAAACTCTTCGCCACTAAGCGGCACATCCAACTCACCGACTAACCCCAGGCTGCGAGGATTATCGGCCTCAAGGGTGCGCAGCACGGAGATCCCAAGCAGCGAGGCCAATTGCGCATTGTTGCCCAGCAGCGGATGGGCATCGAGAGGAAGATGGTAGGAATACAGGTTGATATCATGTTGCAACAGGGTCTGCAGACGACGCTTCTTCATGCCCCTAATCTGGGCCGGCTCATTACCCCAAAAATAGCCATGGTGTACCAGCACAGCATCCGCTTGCAGCCGCACAGCCTCATCCAGCAGTGCTTGACTGGCCGTTACCCCGGTCACGATATGCTGAACATCCGGTCGCCCTTCAACCTGCAAGCCATTCGGGCTGTAATCCTTGAATTGCCGACTCTCCAGCAGTTCGTCCAAACATGTTTCCAGTTGCAGGTGATTCATCGCATCCCCCTAGTTGTCATTGATGTTCAGCGCAAAAACTAGTCACCACAAAAACAAAGAGGTGAAAAATCACCTCTTTGTGCGTCTCTAGCTACAGAGATTATTCGGAACCTCGCTACCACTAGCCGAGCGGACTGTAGGCTACCACCTTGGCCGAGGTCCCGGCGATCTGGCTGACGCGAGGAACCATACTATCGAGTTTAGCGCGCGACACGTTCGGACCAACGCTGACCCGGTAAAGCAGAGTGCCGCCACTGCGGAACGAGCTGACGTTGGCGGGTAAACCACCGGCACGCAACTTACCCACCAGGGCATTGGCATTCACACTGCTGGAGAAAACCCCTGCCTGGATCACCCAGGCGGTACCGCTGGTGGTTGCCGTTTTGCTCGGTGTGGAAGGCTTGGGTTGCGTCACAGGCTGGACCTTGCCGGCCGTCGATGTGGATTGAACCCCGGCAACTTCGGCAAATGGCTTTACCTGACCCGCTTGCAATGTGGGCTGTACCGGTTTGACCGCCGTTGGTTTGGTTTCGGCAGGCTTACTGACCTCAGACTTGGCCACTGGCTTTTCTACAGTTTGCGCACTCGGGGTAGCCGCAGGCTTGGTTGCTGCTGGATTATTGGCCACGACAACAGGTTTGGCTGCTGTTGAGTCACCAGCCACGACACTACCTGGTGTCGCAACCACAACTTGCCCAGCCGGAGCCGGCCCCGTGGTCACAGTCGGAGCAACTTCAGCCACCGACCACTGCTCATCAGCTGCCGATGCGTTATTGCTGACCACCACCCCTTCAGGCACAGCACCACTCACCACACCCTGGGTCGTCGTGGCGGCGGAGACCACGGGTAACGGGGCAGCCGCTTCTGGCCGCAGCGGAATGCTGGCAATTGGATCATGATGGTTCGACCGCTTGCCGCTCAATAGATCCGGCAAAAAAATCACGCCCAACGAAACCAGAATTACGGTTCCAATGAGTCGATTCTGAAATTGAGTGGCCACGTTAACTCCCTATTTACTATTCAGCTCTTCTGCCATTGCCTCGGCAACGGTATGAAAAGAACCCAATACGATAATTTCATCCTGTTCCTGAGCCGTCGCCAGGGCCTCCCGATAGGCATCCGCCACAGAGGCATAGCAATGCCGTGCCGACTCACTGGGCAAGACGGCAGACAACTCCTGAGCCAGAGCTGCGCGCGCACCATGCAGATCGGCGAGAAACCAGAGATCAACCAATTCGACAAGCTCGCCGAGGGTCTGGCGAATATCCTTGTCCTTGAGCATACCGGCAACCGCCAAGCGGCGTCCAACCTTGCCTCGAGCAGCTAGCTGACGAGCCAGATAGTGCGCAGAGTGAGGATTGTGTGCCACATCCAGCGTGACCTGTGGCTGAGTACGCAGCAATTGCATGCGTCCAGCCAAACGAGCCCCGGCCAAGCCGGTTCGAATGGCCGCACTATCGATCGGCAGCGACAACTGTTCGACCACAGCCAGGGCCGTCACGGCATTATCCAGCGGTAGCTCAGGATAGGGCAACTCCCGCCACTGCTGACGTGCCCCCTGAAAATGCCAGACTGCCTCTGCTTCGTGGCGACGAAAATCGGCACCCACCTGCAGCAATTTGGCACCAATAGCCTGAGCCGTCTGCGCCAACGTCACTGGCGGATTGGGCTCGCCGCTAATGGCAGGTTTCCCCGGGCGATAGATGCCAGCCTTTTCGCTGGCAATTGCCTCTCGGGTATCCCCCAGCCAGTCACAGTGATCAAGAGCTATGCTGGTGACCACCGCCAGATCCGACTCAACCAGATTAGTCGCATCCAGCCGACCGCCCAGTCCGACCTCCAGCAAGACCAGATCCGGTGCAGCCGCGCGAAACAACCAGAGCGCCGCCAGAGTGCCAAACTCGAAGAAGGTCAGAGAGACCTCTCCTCGCGCCGCCTCAACAGCCGCAAACGCCTGACAGAGCTCCGCATCGGAGGCATCCTGCCCCTGGATCCGTACCCGTTCGTTGTAGCGCAGCAGATGGGGTGATGAATAGACACCCACTCGGTAACCGGCCGCCCGATAGATGGCCTCCAGCAGGGCACAGGTAGTCCCCTTGCCATTGGTGCCACCAACGGTTACTACGGTCGCCGGTAACTGACGCAGTCCCAGACGATCGGCCACCAGGCCGACTCGATGCAAGCCCAGGTCGATGACCGACGGGTGTATCTTTTCTAAATAAGAAAGCCAGTCAGACAATGACTGGCTTTGCGCCATAACGGATTGCGACATGAGCTGACTCAAATCAGTCCTCTAACACCGAAAGGTGCATCAACTTGGCAATCAGACCCGCCAATCGATCACGCATGTCACGGCGATCGATGATCAGATCGATGGCCCCTTTTTCCAGCAGGAATTCAGAGCGCTGGAAGCCTTCTGGCAGCTTCTCGCGAACGGTCTGCTCGATGACGCGCGGACCGGCAAAACCAATCAATGCCTTCGGCTCACCGACGTTGATATCACCGAGCATCGCCAGGCTGGCAGAGACACCACCCATAGTCGGGTCAGTCAGCACGGAGATGTAAGGCAAGCCTTCACTGCTCAACCGCTCCAGTGCAGCGCTGGTTTTGGCCATCTGCATCAGGGAGAACAGAGCCTCCTGCATCCGGGCACCACCCGAGGTCGAAAAGCAGATCAGCGCACGACGCTCTTTGATGCAGGCTTCCACGGCTCGGACAAAACGGGCACCCACCACGGAGGCCATCGAGCCCCCCATGAAGGAAAATTCAAATGCACAAGCCACAACCGGAATGCCTTTGACCTGCCCCTTCATGACGACCAGCGCATCTTTCTCGTTGGTCTCTTTTTGTGCGGCAACCAGGCGATCCTTATAACGCTTGGAGTCCTTGAACTTCAGCGCATCTTGCGGCTCCAGTTCAGCCCCCAGCTCAAGGCGATGATCCGCATCCAGGAAACGATTCAGACGATCGCGAGCACCAATCCGCATGTGGTGACTGCACTTCGGACAGACATGCAAATTACGCTCAACTTCAGCTCGGTACAGAACCTGCTCACAACCATCACACTTGGTCCACACCCCTTCCGGAATGTTATGACGGCGGGCGTTATCGCTCTTCGGGAGAATTTTTTCTAGCCAGCTCATGAAATACCTTTATTTCATTATCCAGGGAGTGTCGCGTCGTTTATCGCAGACAAACGCAACGCAGCATCGGCACATGACCGAGCATTTAAGCACAAATATTACGTGTTGTTTACTTAAAACTGGTCGTACCCGGTTCGCAATCCGGTAACCAAAGCGGCCCCAGCGGCATCCGCGGTAACCCAAAGTGGTCCGGATATGTGACATCAACCAGGTAGAGACCACCCGCTTTGGCAGTGGCCCCTGCTACATCACGATTCCGCGCAGCCAACACCTCGGCGACCCAGCTCTCCGGCCGATTCCCCATACCGACCTCCAGCAAAGAGCCGGTGATATTGCGCACCATATGGTGCAAAAAGGCATTCGCCCGAATATCTAGGATCACATAGGCCCCCTGCCGCGACACCGCCAGATGAGTGATGTTACGCCACGGGGTCTTGGACTGGCACTGCACAGCCCGAAATGAGGTGAAATCCTGCTCTCCGAGCAGACACTGGCCAGCACTGTGCATCAACTGGGCATCCAGATCACCGTGATAGTGGCTGATGCCAGCCGACAGAATAGCCGGACGCAGGTTCGAATTCAGGATGATGTAGCGATAACGGCGCGCCGTAGCCGAGAAACGGGCATGAAAATCATCCGCTACCGGATGAGCCCAACGAACCGCAATATCGGCCGGAAGATTGGAGTTAACACCTAGGGTCCATGCCGACATCTTCCGCTCGGAATGGGTATCAAAATGAATCACCTGGCCGGTGGCATGGACTCCGGCATCGGTGCGTCCGGCACACTGGATCTCAACCGGATGGTTGGCAATGGTCGACAACACCCGCTCCAGTTCCGCCTGGATACTGTTCACTTCGCGCTGCCGCTGCCAGCCGAAATATCGGCTGCCATCATATTCGATGCCCATGGCAATACGCATGATTGTTCCCCTACTGCGTGATTTCGGCGGCGATTATACGAAATGCGCACCAAAAAAGAAGCGGTGGCTCGAGAGCCACCGCTTGCCTGGTTCCGATGACCTTAGGCCAACCGCTTGAGCAGCCGTTGAGCCTCATCTTTTTGCACGCTTGAGCCGGAGGCCAACACTTCGTTGAGCAGTTCAACCGCACTAGCCTTGTCATCGATCTCCAGATAGGCCCGAGCCAGATCCAGTTTGGCACCCAGTTCACTATCCAGATCGACATCAACCCCCTCGCCAGTTGGCAATACCTCGGGGAATTCATCGAGGCCAACATCCAAGGAGAGTCCCTGATAGGGTTCATCCTTCTCGGAGGACTCTTCCGCCTCGGCCAGCAACTCATCGATCGCCTTGAATGAGGGCTGGCTCGCGGACGCAGACTGGGCCAGTAAGGCATCGATGTCATCCGCGGCGACGGGGGCACTCAGATCAACGATTGGTTCTTCGTTATACCAATCAGCCACCGGAGCATCTTCTTCTGCAGCACGCAGAGGCTCGGCATGGGCTGCGCCCCTGTGCTCTAACTCGTGGCTGAGCTCTTCCAAGCTGGCATCCAGAGCCACATCATCGCTTTCCAGCTCTTCAGATTCACTTTCCAGCGAGGCAACAAGCTCCGCATCAGACTCTTTGCCGTCAACCGGCGCAAAGGGCTCATCCTCTAACTCATCGGCGCTGTCAAATAGAGCTTCGAGCTCATCATTGGAGAGATTGACCTCTTCTCGTGGCTCAAAGTGTTCATCGGTCACAGCGACGGCATCAGGCACCAGGGGGTGGCTCTCCGCGACCATGGCATCTGTGACGACAGGCTGGCTCTGTGTCTCACTGACACCCAGCTCAGAGAGGAACTCTGACTCATCCAGCGGTTCGTTGAAATCGGCTGGCCACGCCGGCTCCGACTGCTCTTGCGCCGTCGGCACCGACAGATCGAGATCACTCTCGCTCAATTCAGGAACCAGCTCCGAATCCATGGAACTGGTCGTCTTGGCGCTCTCATTCAGGGCGAACGATGTCGGAATTGTGAAGGCAGGCTCTTTGCGTTCACTCAACACAATCTCCGGCTGCGGTTGTACCGTCTCATCCAGCTGATCCAGATCAGGCAAATCAGACATGGCCACCATGTCCGCCGCCAGCAAGTGATCAAAATGAGAGTCACCATGAGCCATCATCATCTCGGCCGATTCGGCATCTTCTAGCTCACGAGCAGCCTGATCACGCTTGCTACGAGCCATCAACCAAAGGCTGACCAGAGCCAGTGCCAGCAGGAAGGGAAGCGCCAGCATGAGACCAAGATTCAATGGGGTAGAAACCAATTGGCTCCAGAAGCCCTCCTCGCTGGCAGCAGGTTCTGCGTCTGCGCTTTGAGCTTCAGATGGCGTGCTGACTGCAGCCGGACTGGCTGCTTGCGCTGCCGAAACCTGACTCGTCAGAAGGGCCTTGAGCTGAGCCACATCCTGAGTCAATTGACTGACTTGAGACTCCAACTGGCCATTGGACTTGGTCAGCTCATCAATTTTGCCCTGATAGGCTTGCTGCCAGTTGGGGTCGGTTGCAGAAACAGCCCCGGAGGTAGCTGATGCGACCAGTGCGCTGACGGAGGCGTCAACGCTAGTTTGAGCCGAGGAGGTCGGTTGCGCCATGCTAGCAGCCAGAGGTTCGCTCTGGATGACTAGCTTGTTACTGACGACATCCTCTTGCTGTGGAGCAACCGTCGCCACAGGGGAAGAAACCGGCTCGGCAGCGGTAGCCGCTGGTTCAGGCGCGGATACCCCCGGGTTGGTAGGCGTCAATTTGACAACCGGCTTGGCAGCTTCTTGTGTCGGCGCTGGCTCAACTGCTGATTCGGCCGACGGTGATAGCTTGATGACCCGGGTGGCCTTCGGCGTGGCAGAGTTTGTCGCATCCACCACTGTCGATGTGGTCGCCGGTTTGGTCGGAGTACGGGCAGTCAGCGTCAGACGGCCATTGCGCATCAACTGCTGTGCCTGAGCTTCGCTCTCGGCGCGGATCTGCTCTTGAGTAGGCAACGTCAGACGAGCCCCCCGATAGAGACCGTTGAGCTTGCCGCCTGCAAAGGCTTGCGGATTTTTGCGATAGATGGCCAGCATGGTCTGATGAACCGAGACCTGGCTGCTAGGGCGAACCTGCTGGGCAATCGACCAGAGAGTATCGTTATTCTTGACCGGGCCATAAACGCCGGCTGAAGCGCTATCGTCTACAACGGCGGCTTCAACGAAGGGCTCAGGAACGCCGACCTTCATCGTCGGCTTGGCTCGCTTCACCACTGGTTTAGCTCGCGCCGGTGCAGACTCAACCTGACTCTTCACTGGCGCCGCCATCGGCTGCGTGGTCTCGGGCACCATGAGAGTCGGAGCGGTTTTATCCGGCCCCTTGATCTCGATGTAAAACTCATCGAGCTGCTCGGCCGCATGGAGCGGAGCCACCAACTGCATCGAGAGAGCAACAGCTAACGCCAGACGGGAGAAGTGCAGTCCCATAATCGTTCCTTCGTGATTAGGCCTAACATGAAGAAGGCTAAGGCAGAGAGCGCCAATATAAAACACACCCTCGACTCATACCAGCACGATACGGAGGGCGCATTACTCCCACAAGTCTAGGAAAATTTTGATTTGATTGATATTTCCCTCTGCAAGACGGGCCGCTGATTGCGGCCCGTGTCACATCACAGATAATCGTGGATCAGACTTTCGGCTATTTGCAGGCAATTGAGTGCCCCGCCTTTGCGGATGTTGTCCGCGACCAGCCAGAAGTCAAAGCCCCGGGGATGAGAGTTGTCCTGCCGCAAACGAGAGACAAAGACCCCCTCTTGCCCAGCACCATGAGTCACAGGGGTCACTGGCTCATCCTCAATCAGGGTCACTCCTGGCGCGGCGGCCAATACTCGCCGGATCTCTTCGCGATCACAGCCATGCTGGGTCTCCAGATGCACCACTTGGCTATGGCCGTAAAAAACCGGTACGCGGATACAGGTCGCATTGACCCGAATACTGGCATCCCCCAGCAACCGCTGGGTCTCGCTCTCCAGCCGTTTTTCTTCCAGCGTGAAACCATCCTCGGCAACCGTATCGATCTGTGGCAACAGGTTGAAGGCAATTTGGGCGTCATAGGTCTGCGCCTCCGCCGGTCGACCATTCAGCAAAGCCGCCGTCTGGCGGGCCAGCTCCTGCACACCGGCTTTGCCACTGCCGGAAACTGACTGCAGACTGACCAGGTTGACGCGCTCAATGCCCACTTCATCGTGGATCGGTTTGAGAGCCAGCAGCAGTTCCGTCACTATGCAGGTCGGGCTGGCGACTATGTTGCGTTGACGAAAATCAGCCAGCACCTCGCCATTGACTTCCGGGATCACCAGGGGCACTTCAAAATCATCGCGATAAAACAGGCTGTTATCGATGACCAGACAGCCTGCATCAGCAGCCTCTTGCGCCCATCGCTCGGTTGCCGCCGAACCCGCCATGAAAAAGGCAAATTGAACCTGACTCCAGTCAAAATCAGCCGCCGACTCGACATTCAACGCTCGTCCGGCAAAACGAACACTATCCAGTTCCCCTTCGGTGCTCACCAAGGGGTAGAGAGTAGCCACCGGAAACTCCCGCTCTTCGAGCAACTCCAGCAAGGTTTCTCCACCGAGCGTGTCGACGCCCAAAATGGCGATATCAAAGTGCTGGCTCATTATCTAGTTCCTCATGATGTAGTGAGTCTTGTACGCAGACTCGTCAAATAACGGTAAATCCAAGCGCAGTCAGACGCGGATCTGAACTCCCCTGTACTCTCAGAGAAGACCATTCACGACGCTCGGGATAGTGTTTACGCATCCAATCAAAACTGGCCGCATCCTGATAGCCAAGCCGGAACCGGGCATCATCACGGCGCACATCATAGACCAGATGGACTAACTGTTTGATCTGGGCCGCACTCAGTTCACCCTGCAACTGAACCTGCGATACGGCCGCCTGCGGCAGCAGATCCTGCCAAGACATGGCACACGAAATACCCGCCATCTGGCAATAGGCCTGATAGAGCTGGTAAGTGCCCATGATCTTGCCCTCCAGGCTATAGCCTGCGATGTGTTGGGTCGCCAGTTCGGTATAGGCAATCAACTCGCGCAGAATATCCGGCTCATGCTCCCAGACATCCATGACCAGACGTAGCGGAGCCCCACCCTGCTGCCGCTGCAATAACGCCAGGTTATCCCAGACCTCGCCTCGGCTGGCATTGAGCAGAAACTGCCCCTCCGGCAGCTCGGCGATACGGTCGGCATCCAGAAGGTGGTGAGTCGAATAGGGACCCTGGTGGGTCAGCGGCACATGAAATGAAACAAAATCACACTGCAGAGCCACCTCATAGGGCACGAAGGCTCGCGCATCACCGGCATCAGCCAGTGGTGGATCGCACAGGCACACTTGCAGACCCAAAGCCTGCGCCTTGGCGGCAACCGCCGACCCCGTATTACCGGCCCCAATCACCCCGAGCGTCATGCCCGCCAGGTTGAGCTGATAACGCTCGGCCAGCACCAGCAAGGCGCTGATCACATACTCGCCCACACTGATCTTGTTGCAACCCGGTGCACTGCTAAAGGCAATGCCGCGAGCGGCCAGCAGAGGCTCATCGATATGATCCGTACCAATCGTCGCCGTCCCGACAAACTTCAGCCGCCGGGCCTGAGCCAGCAACTGTTCATCGACCCGGGTCACGGAGCGAACCAGTAGCACATCGGCATCCGCCACCTGCTCGGCCGTCATCTGTCGCCCAGGTAACCGCACCAGCTCGCCAAGTCCGGCAAACAGTTTGTCTGCCACCGGCATATTTTCATCTATCAGGATCCGCACTCTGTTTCCCCTCTGTGAAAACCACCCTACAGGTGAGGCATGGGCGCCATTGTAGCCACAACAGAAGCGCTTGGGCAGCCTAGCCGCCCACGGCAAGTCAACTCAGTAGTGACTCGGTCGCCAGTGGTGGCAAAAGTCGATGAACTGCGCCAGCGCCGGATGCAGATACTTCTCGCGATGCCACACCAGGCGCAAGGAGCGCTGAAGCCCGGGTTGCAGATCCAGTGCCACCACGCGACCATCCCGCAAGGCGGCCGCTGTTGCCACCCCGGATAACAGACAGAGCCCCAAGCCATTAGCGACGGCATTGAGGATCGACTCAGTGGTACTAAGCTCCAGCCCTGGCGTCCAATCTTGCAGGTGCGACCCAATCAGTTGCTGAAATTGCTCTCGACTGCCGGAGCCCGGTTCCCGCAGCAACCAGCGTTGCCGCTCCAAATCCGTCATGCACAGAGGCCCGCGGGAAGCCAGCGGATGGGTGGGATCCGCCACCACCTGCATGCTGTCGCGTAACCACTCCTGTTGCTGCAATTGAGTGTCCGAGATGGCCCCCTCCAGCAGGGCCATATCCAGTTGAAAATCTACCAACTGGGCAGCCAGCGTCCGGGTATTGCTGATCTCAACCTTGAATTCTACCTGGGGATACAAACGCAGATAATCGGCGATCAGCTGTGGCAGCAGATAATTGCCAATCGTGTTACTGGCGCCGATGCGCAGGAGCGTGTGGGTCTGATCGGGCCGCTGAAACAGATGTTCTATCGTCGCCAGACGCTGCAGAAGCTCCTCGGCCAGAGGCAACAACTGCTCTCCCTGGGTGTTGAGTTGCAGTCGATTCCGCACCCGATCAAACAGGCGACAATCTAACTGGTTTTCCAAC
Source organism: Aeromonadaceae bacterium (assembly GCA_018059485.1). Lineage (GTDB taxonomy): Bacteria > Pseudomonadota > Gammaproteobacteria > Enterobacterales > Aeromonadaceae > Pseudaeromonas. The sequence continues at coordinate 19,099 of JAGOXX010000001.1, forward strand.
TCACGCAACGAGAGGCTTACCGCCGCCTTGGTTATACAGAGTCGCTCGGCCGCTTCGGCCAGATTGCTGGTTTGCACCAGAGTGACGAAGAGACGCAGTTGCTTGAAGGAAATATTCATATTGTTCAGTAAAACTAAACACCGAGTTAAATAGATTAAGATATTTTTAAAATAATACCCATCTTATTCTGTAGCTCTGAACCTTGTCGCGGAGATCCTCTATGCAGCCATGCCAACACAGTAAACTAGCCCGGATCCCAACCCCGGTAGCCGGTCTGGCCTTGGCCATCGCCTCCCTCGGCTGGTGCTTGGAAAATGCAGCCCCGCTGGCACAATACGCCAAGTGGACCAGCGCCTGGATAGCCGCACTGATGCTGCTTAGCCTGGCCCTCAAGTTCATCCGCCACCCACGCCTGCTGCGCGATGACTTGGCGCATCCAGTGGTTGGCAGCGTGGTCCCGACGGCGGCGATGGGCTGGATGGTGATCTCTCATAGCCTCGGACAATGGAATGCACTGCTGGGGCAAGGGCTTTGGCTGCTGGCAATTGCCATGCATACGACATTCCTCGCCTGTTTTATCTATCACAGAGCCAAGGACTTCGCTCTTCACCACATGGTGCCTAGCTGGTTTGTGCCGCCGGTTGGCTTAATCGTCGCCGATGTTGCCTTTCCCGGTGGAGCCATGCGTCCGCTGGCCGAAGCTATCTTCTACTTCGGTCTACTGGCCTACGCCGTCATGCTGCCAGCCATGCTCTATCGACTGATTTTCTGTCAGGATGTACCGGATCTGGCCAAACCAACGATTGCCATCCTGGCGGCCCCAGCCAGTCTCTCTCTGGCTGGTTATCTGACCGTGGCCGAAGAGCCCTCCATGCTGCTGGTCGGCCTGCTGGCCGGGATTGCCGTGCTGATGACGCTGCTCATCTACGTCGCCTTCCTTCATTTGTTGCGACTGCCGTTCAATCCAGGCTATGCCGCCTTCACCTTCCCCATGGTGATTGGAGCTACCGCGCTCTTCAAACTGGCTCATCAGCTCCAGATCTGGGGCATGGCGGCCGATGACATTGCCTGGATCTCCCATCTGGCACAGCTGGAGTTGTTGGTTGCCACCCTGGTCGTCGGCTATGTCAGCCTGCGCTACCTGATGCACTATCGGCCAACTGCCGCATCACATGCGCAAAACGCCTCAGCCCGTTAGGCAATCTATCACTCATCACACCATAGACCGCCCTGCACTGGGTGGTCTTGCTATGCAAAGCCCGCTATCCCCTTCCCCGCAGAAGCCCGCACCATAAGCCACAACCAGCACCCTCGCATAACAAACACCTTGTCTGCCCCAAGCGCCGTAGCAATAGACTCCAGACTCTTGGGCATAGTGCCCACCTTCCAGCTATTTCAGATACAGCAAAGCCTCAGATAACCTGATGAGGCGGTGATGAATCGACTTAGCAGACGAGATGACGAGAGTAGAACAAATCAGCGGGAGCAAATGCAAATAGAATGAAGCGTGGTAGACCAGAATTAACCTCTGCTCTCCACGCTCTGCTGGATGGAACTAATTGACTCAGTCGCGGTTCTTGGCAACACCCTTGGTGTTATCGAGAGCCTGACGGAATAGAGCAAAGCAGAGCGGATCGTAATTGAACATTTGGGCTTCTCCCTGAAGTGTGATTAGAGTCACAACTCGATACTGCCAATAAAATGTGATCCTCGCAACACTTTTGAAGAAAAACAAAGGGGACCCGAAGGTCCCCTTGCTCTATCACTGTTGGCAATTAAGCCACGGTGCAGGCCTTCAGATACCAAATGTTATCGCAGTAGTCTTGGATGGAGCGGTCGGAGTTGAACTTGCCCATGGTGGCAGAGTTCACGATCACGGCCTTGGCCCATACCTTCTTGTCACGATACATGGCATCAACCTTCTTCTGGGCTTCGGAGTAAGACTCGAAGTCGGCCAGAGCCAGGTAGGTATCACCACCGTCCAGCAAGGCACGCTTGATGGAGGAGAGCTCGCCCGGACGGCCCGGAGTGAAGAAGTCAGTGTCGAACCAGTCGAGAACAGCCTTCAGCTCTGGGTTGGCATAGTAGTAATCCCACGGGTTGTAACCCTTGGCCTTCAGTGCCTTCACTTCGTCAACTTCCAGACCGAAGATGGCGTTGTATTCAGCACCGGCTTCTTCGGCGATTTCGATGTTCGCGCCGTCGAGAGTACCCAGAGTGATGGCACCGTTCATGGCCAGCTTCATGTTACCAGTACCAGAAGCTTCGTAACCGGCAGTGGAGATCTGCTGGGATACGTCAGCCGCCGGGATCAGCTTCTCAGCCAGGCTCACACGGTAGTTCGGCATGAAGACAACCTTCAGCTTGCCTTGGATGCGCTCATCATTGTTCACACGCTCAGCAACCTTGTTGATTGCGTAAATGATGTCCTTGGCCAGCTTGTAACCTGGGGCAGCCTTGGAGCCGAAGATGAACACACGCGGGTGCATGTCGTAGTCCGGGTTAGCCAGCAGACGACGATACAGAGCCATGATGTGGATCAGGTTCAGCTGTTGACGCTTGTACTCGTGCAGACGCTTGATCTGGATGTCGAAGATCGCTTCGGCGCTAACGTCGATACCAGTTTCAGCCTTGATGACCTTGACCAGCTTTTTCTTGTTGGCGAGCTTGATGTCCATGAACTTCTTCTGGAACGCAGCGTCGTCGGCATGAGCCAGGGCACCACGCATCTTGTCCAGTTGCAGCGGCCATTCGTTACCGACAGTTTCGGTGTACAGCTTGGCCAGCTCCGGGTTGCAGGAGAGCAACCAGCGACGTGGGGTGACACCGTTGGTCACGTTGCACATCTTCTCCGGCCACAGTTCGGCAAACTCAGGGAACAAGTCTTCCTTCACCAGCTTGGAGTGGATTTCAGCAACACCGTTGACCTTGTGGGAACCGATCACACACAGGTTACCCATGCGAACCTTGCGTGCACTGCCCTCTTCGATGATGGACAGCTTGGCCTTGATGGCATCGTTGCCTGGCCACTTGGCTTCAACCATATCTTCCAGGAAGCGACGGTTGATTTCATAAATGATTTCGAGGTGACGCGGCAGTACGCGCTCGAACAGGTACACGGCCCACTTCTCCAGAGCTTCAGGCAGCAGAGTGTGGTTGGTGTAAGAGAATACCTTGTAGCAGATAGCCCAGGCAGCATCCCATTCCAGCTCTTCTTCGTCGACCAGGATACGCATCAGTTCAGGGATGGCGATAGTCGGGTGAGTATCGTTCAGCTGAACGGCGATCTGATCGGCAAACTTGCTGAAGTCATTGCCATGCACGCGCTTGTAACGACGCATGATGTCCTTCAGGGAGCAAGCACAGAAGAAGTACTGTTGAACCAGACGCAGGATCTTACCAGCTTCGGTCTCATCGTTCGGATAGAGAACCTTGGAGATGGTTTCGGCTTGAGCCTTTTCAGCTTGGGAGTCGATGTAACCACCGGCGTTGAAAACGTCCCAGTCGAAGAATTCAGAGGCGCGGGATTCCCACAGACGCAGGATGTTGACAGTCTTACCTTGGTAACCAACAACCGGGATATCCCATGGCAGGCCCTTGATCTTCTGACCGGCGTGCCACACCTTCTTCATCTTGCCATCTTCGCCAAATACGGTTTCAACATAACCGTACAGCGGGATTTCTTGGGCAGATTCTGGACGGCAGATTTCCCATGGGTTGCCGTATTCACGCCAGGAGTCCGGACGCTCGATTTGACGACCATCGCGAATTTCTTGACGGAACAGACCGTGTTCGTAATGGATACCGTAACCGACAGCAGGCATGTTCAGAGTTGCCAAGGAGTCGATGAAGCAAGCAGCCAGACGACCCAGACCACCGTTACCCAGAGCCATGTCCGGCTCTTCTTCACACAGATCGGCGATGTCGATGCCCAGATCCTTGAGAGCCTCACCGCATACTTCGTACAGTGAGAGGTTATGCAGGTTGTTGGCAGTCAGACGACCCATCAGGAATTCGGCAGACAGATAGTGAACTGCACGGGTATTTTCCTGGAAGTGGGTTTGTTGGGTCTGAGTCAGACGCTCAAACACCAGTTCGTTTACTGCAGCGCAGGTAGCCTTCCACCAGGCCTGTCTGCTCGCCTTCTGTTCGCTGGTACCCAGCGTGGAGCGCAAGTGGTGGACGATATCCTGCTTCAACTGCTCTTTATTCAGGGCGCTGAGCTGTTCAACTTTTTTCTTCGCCATAACCGATTTCCTTCGTTACTCGAGAGTAGTGAGCCAAATTTCAGGCTGCCGGGCGTGAATTATAAGGGCTGTAGATCCGGCAGCAGAATACTAACGAAAGGTCTGACCCCAAAATTTAATCCAGGTCACATTTTTTTCTGGTAAACGGATACATAGGCCATGAAACTATTTTCAGAAAAGAAATAATTGAAAAAATGTTTATTGCCTTAATATTCAATAAGATACGCAATATTTTGCCATCGATATGCATGTTTTTGACCATTTTGCTTGAAATGCTTTGAAAATAAATGAAAATACGCAGCAATTGCTCTTCTTGAGAAAGCGATTTCAGCCTTAGAGCTGCCAAATATAATTCCAACGTCTTGTCATTAAGTAATGCTCCGTTAGTATTCCTGACTGTCGATCCGCAACCCTCTAGATTCATTTACTATTCTTTAACAAATACCCACCAAGCGGGACTCTGCCAGTCAGCTGCCTGTTTATGCATTCCCCCTTCCCCTTCACACACACTGTACAAATGGTGCAAAAGGGCTAGCCGCAGACTGGTTCAAAGACCTAGTTTCAGATACCTGAGCTCAGCCATTCATCATCCGTTATGACCTCGTTTCCTGCCTTGCGGAGTTGTCATGCCGCTTCACAAAGAACTGTATTTTCATACAGCCACAGCGCTATGCTGACAACCGAGACAAGGAGGAACTATGCGCCATCCACAGGAGTATCAACGTCGGCTCGACCGGGCTCTGGCATACATTGCCCGTCACCTGCATCGCGAAGTGACTCTGAACGAGGTGGCAGCCGAAGCCTGCTTCTCGCCGTATCACTTCCATCGACTGTTTGTGGCGCTTACGGGCGAGACGGTCGCCGGCCACCAGCGCCGCTTGCGCCTTGAGCGCGCGGTGCAGCAGTTGATCCTCGAGCCTCAGCGGCCGATCGGTGAAATCGCGAGCGAACTAGGCTTCTCGACGTCGCAGAATTTTGCCAAATCGTTCCGCCTGTTTTACGGTCATTCGCCAAGCAGCATTCGCGCCTGTGGTGACTTCACCCGCGTCGATCAACTGTTACGGCAACATGGCCCCATTAACCTGGCAGCTGAACCGTATCGCCGATGCCATCCGCTGCGCCCCATGACCACCAGTGACAGGAGTCCAACCATGCAAGTCAATGTTATCGAACGGCCGAGCCAGCAGATCGCCTATCTGCGCGTCAATGGCCCCTACTGTGAAACCATGCCCGCCGGCTTTGCCCGTCTCGAACAGTGGGCTGTCGCCAACGGTCATACCGACGGCGACTGGCTGGCACTGTATTGGGACAACCCGGAGACCACACCGGTGGAGCAGCTACGTGCCGATGTCGCCGTCTCTGTGGTGCCGGGCAGTGAGGTCAGTGGCGAGGTGCAGCTGCAGACGATTCCGGCCGGGCTCTATGCTAGCCACCGCTGCCGGGTCGAGAACGGTGACTTCGCTGCTCCGTGGAACGCGCTGTTCGGCGAATGGCTGCCACACAGTGGCTATCAACCGACCGAAGGTCCCTGCTTCGAGCACTATCTCAATGATGGTCGTGCCAGTGGCGTGTGGGAACTGGTGATCTACACCCCGGTACGCCCGCTGTAAGCACCAGCCAAAAAAAACGCCAGCGGTAACCCGCTGGCGTTTGTTCTCTTCAGTAATCTTGGCGGAGTAACAGCTCGTTACACGCCAGCCTTGGCCAAAGCAGCCGAGACTATCTCTTGCGCCTCTTTCTGGATGCGATCCAGGTGCTCGGCACCCTTGAAGCTCTCCATATAGATCTTGTAGATCGATTCGGTGCCACTCGGGCGAGCCGCGAACCAACCGTTCTCGGTCACCACCTTGAGGCCACCGATGGCCGCGCCATTACCCGGAGCCGCAGTCAGCTTGGCAATGATCGGCTCACCCGCTAACTCGGCGGCCTCAACCATGGCCGGATCCAGCTTGGAGAGGACACTCTTCTGCTCGGTGTTGGCTGGCGCGTCAATACGACGGTACAGAGGAGCACCAAACTTGGCGGTCAGCTCGTCATAATGGGTTTGCGGATCCTTGCCCGTCACGGCCAGGATCTCGGCAGCTAACAAGCACAGCAAAATGCCATCCTTGTCGGTAGTCCAGACGCTGCCATCCTTACGCAGGAAGGATGCACCAGCACTCTCTTCACCACCAAAGCCAAAGCTGCCATCAAACAGCCCATCAACAAACCACTTGAAGCCAACCGGCACTTCCTTGAGCTCACGGCCGATCGATGCAGCCACCCGATCGATAATCGAGGAGGAAACCAGCGTCTTGCCAACGGCAGCCTGAGCTGGCCAACCCGGACGATGGGTGAACAGATACTGGATGGCGACCGCCAAGTAGTGGTTCGGGTTCATCAAACCAGCCTTGCAGACGATACCGTGACGATCGTTATCCGGATCGTTAGCCACAGCGACATCAAACTTGTCCTTGTGGCCAATCAGGCTGGCCATGGCCCACGGGCTGGAGCAGTCCATGCGGATCTTGCCATCTTTGTCCAGGGTCATGAACGAGAAGGTCGGGTCCACGGCATAGTTGACCACTTCAATATTCAGACCATAGGTCTTGGCGATCACATCCCAGTAAGCGACGCCAGAGCCACCCAAGGGGTCAACACCGATCTTAACGCCAGCCTTCTTGATGGCCTCCATATCGATGACCTCGTTGAGATCATTGATGTAAGGCGTCATGAAATCGTGCTCTTGCACGTTTGCCATGGTCCGAGCCAGGGCGAAAGAGACGCGCTTAACGCCAGCCAACCCCTTCTCGAGCAGCTCGTTGGCGCGGTTTTCAACCCACTTGGTGATCTCGCCTTCGGCCGGGCCACCATGGGGCGGATTGTATTTGAAACCACCATCTTCCGGCGGATTGTGCGACGGAGTGATGACGATGCCGTCGGCCTTATCAGCCAGACCTGCCGAGTTGTAGCGCAGGATGGCATGGGAGACGACCGGGGTCGGGGTATAACCCAAGCCCTTGTCGATGCGCACTTCGACACCATTGGCGGCCAGCACTTCGACGGCAGAAGCCAGTGCCGACTCTGACAATGCATGGGTATCCATGCCGATAAACAGAGGCCCGGTGATGCCTTGCGCCGAGCGATATTCGGCAATCGCCTGGCTGACAGCCAGAATGTGGGATTCGGTAAAAGCGCTGTTTAACGAGCTACCACGGTGACCAGAGGTGCCAAAAGCCACACGCTGTTCGGCCTTGCTCATGTCAGGCTTGTTCAGATAATAAGCCGCCATCAGACGAGGAATGTTAGTCAGGTCTTCCAGACGGGCCGGTTTCCCGGCATGGGAATGTTGAGCCATTCAATTACTTCCTGATTGTATTTGTGAATTAAATCTTTTCGCAGACCTGCGCGCTAAATTCGGCAGGATAGCCCATGGTCGTCATGACCTGAGCGACTATGTTTCGCTTACGACCAGTATTGGTATTGGAGATCACCCAATACGGCGTCCCGGGAACTGACTTCGGCTTGGTGGTGTTACCCGCCGCCAGCAGCTCCTCTTCGGTACGGGCAAAATAGACCCGCTTACGCCCCTTGATTTCAGTCGCTTGGGTAAACGCTTCTGGATTAGCTTGATACAGGGTGGAGAGGATCAACATGAAACGGTCAATGGCGCTTTCGCGCGCCGCCAGCTCACTGCTGGCCAGCAGATCCTGCAGCTCAATGATCCGCTCAGGTTCAACCGGAGTAACCGGCATGGTATCGCTCGGAAGCTGTGACTCGGGGAGCTCCTCGGTACATGGTGACACGCCAAGCAGACGGCGCAGGATTTCCGAAGCACTCTCGCCGATATGCTGGGTTTGACGGGCTATGTAGCGGTAGAGCTCTTCATCAACCTCAATGGTCTTCATACAGTCTCGACACCTAATCCAGAAAAACAAACGCGCGGATTATACATTGCCCCACGGCCAAGCCCAACAGATGGGGTGGCTTTTGCGATCCATGAAAAGGATTCCACGAAAATCCGCTGCAACTTTTTGCCCTGCAGCGGCTATTGGGAGCAAGGTTCCGGGAAATTGCTGTAGAATGATGCAGAAGAATTACCACTTTCACGCATGGCTCGCGATACAAGCCAACGGAGGCCTCTTGCTTCATTACCGACAACAAGGAGCCGACTTAGCTCCCGCCATCATTCTGCTGCACGGTCTGTTTGGGGATAAGGAAAACCTGGGGGCATTGGCGCGGGCCCTGGCGGGTGAATTCCGTGTTATCCAAGTGGACTTACCCAACCATGGTGACTCACCACACCAGGCCGATATGGCATACCCCGGCATGTGTGACGAGCTGCTGTACCTACTCGACGCACTCGGTTTAGGCAAAGTTCATCTACTGGGGCACTCCCTCGGCGGCAAGCTGGCAATGCAGTTTGCCCTGCGCCACCCCCTGCGAGTGAACAGGCTGATCGTCGTAGACATGGCTCCCGTCACCTACGCCCCCCGGCATGAGAGTGTCTTTACCGCACTGCAGGCAGTCGTCGATCGCGGCTGCCGATCCCGTCAAGACGCCGATGCGACCATGACCGAAGAGTTGGCCGATCCCCGCGTCCGCCAGTTTTTATTGAAGAGTTTTCGCGCCAGTGGTGGCTGGCATTTCAACCTGCCCGCCCTGAAGGCCAACTACCTGATGCTGATGGGCTGGCCATCACCGGAATCCAGCTTCTCCGGACCAAGCCTCTTCATCAAAGGGGGGCAATCGGACTATCTGCTGCCGGAACATCAGTCCCTGGTCAGTCACTACTTCCCAGATGCCAAAGCCCGGATCATCCCGGATGCAGGTCACTGGCTGCATGCCGAGAAACCCTTGTTGTTCAATCGACTGGTTGTGGATTTCCTGTCGACAAGCCGTTAACAGTGGCTCCCTCGGTATGCTATAGTTCGCGACCTGATGATGTAGACCCTGGCAATGCCGATGATGCCCGCATCTGTGTATCATCCATGGCAAGGGTCTCTAGCAGAGATGATTTGGCGGCGGCTTCCGTGTCTGAACCGGTGAGAATTGCCGCCAACATTCGGCAAGCGCCAGCAAGAATTTGGGTTCAGTTCGTAGTAGATGTAACCATGGCAAAACACCAAGAAGATCGAACCACCCTGGATCTCTTCGCCGAAGAAAAGCGCCCAGGCAGACCCAAAACCAATCCACTCCCCCGCGCCCTGCAGTTGAAGGTGAACAAGCGAAATCAACTGAAACGGGACAAGGCCAACGGCCTGCGACGAGTGGAGTTGAAAGTGGAGGCGGAACTGCTCGACCGACTCAACGATCTGGCCAAACAGCAAAACATGAGTCGCGCGGATTTGATCCAGTGGTTACTGAAGCAACATATTGACGCTGAGACTGGGCACCAGTCTCAAGATTAACTCATAATCAACCATCATTATTTCAACTCAACACCAAGGGTATACAACCACTATGGCAAGTGTAGGTCTGTTTTTCGGTAGCGATACCGGTAATACGGAAGCCGTGGCAGGCATGATCCAGAAAGAGTTGGGCTCACATCTGGTCGACGTCCATGACATCGCCAAGAGCACCAAAGCAGACATCGACAGCTTCGATCTGTTGATCCTCGGGATCCCGACCTGGTATTACGGCGAGTCACAGGCAGACTGGGACGACTTCATGCCGGAACTCGAAGAGATCGACTTCAGCAGCAAGCTGGTCGCCATCTTCGGCTGTGGCGATCAGGAAGACTATGCAGAGTACTTCCTTGATGCCATGGGCACACTCCGGGACGTGGTCGAAGCCCGAGGCGCCACCATCATTGGCCACTGGCCGACGGAAGGCTACCAATTTGAGGCCTCCAAGGCTCTGGTCGATGACAAACATTTTGTCGGACTGGGCATCGACGAGGATCGTCAGCCTGAGCTGACGGCTGGCCGGGTTACCGCCTGGTGCAAACAGCTCGTTGACGAGATGTGTCTCGCCGAATTGCAATAAACAACTGGCCCGCGATTGCGGGCCTGTTTTATGGTGAGCCTCCGACCCGTTGCAGGAGGCAAACATGTCAACGCTGTTCATATCTGGCCTGATCAATATCGAAACCACAGTCGCGATCCCGGGTTTCCCTCTCCCCTATGCGCCGGTTCACTACCCATTTCACGGTATTCACAGCTCGGTTTCCGGTGTTGGTGTCAATCTGGCCACCGCGTTACACCGGCTTGGCAACCAGGTGTATCTCCACAGCCTGATCGGTCCCGATCTCGCCGGCGAAACAGCTCTCCTCTCGCTCCAACAACTGGGGCTCGACTGCGAGGGGATCACGCCAAGCCTGAGCGCCACTCCCCAGAGTGTCATCCTGTATGACCCGCAAGGGCGTCGACAAATTCAGGTCGATCTCAAGGAGTGTCAGGAGCAGGAACTGCCCCGCGAGGCGGCACAGCGTCTACAGCGATGCGATATGGCATTGCTATGCAACATCAACTTCTCTCGCCCTCTGTTGGCCGAAGCCAAACGACAAAACAAGCCAATTGCTACCGATGTGCATGTGCTATGGGATATCGACGATCCCTACAATCGTGATTTCATGGCCGCTGCCGATATTCTCTTTCTCAGCGATGAAGGGCTCGATGGTCGTCCAGCCGATGAGTTTCTGCGTGAGATAGCCGGACGTTATCACAACGCACTCATAGTGCTCGGCCGTGGCGCCCATGGCTCTTTGCTCTATCAACACGCAGATCGTTCATTTTTCCATGTACCTGCGCTTGCCCCCCGAGGCGTACGCAACACGGTTGGCGCAGGCGACGCACTCTTTTCAGCCTTCATTCACGAATGGCAACAACACCACGATGCCCGACTGGCATTGCAACGCGCCAGCCTATTTGCCGGTTGGAAAGTGGGAGCCGTCGGTGCCGCAGAAGGACTGCCTGATGTTAACGAATGGCAACAACTGTTAATGACACACGCCAAAAGCTGCGACCGTGGTAACATACGCAGCTGAGCTTAATCTTGGTAACTAGGTCCCTGACGGTTTCAATTCACCCGACATGGACCATATAATGCAATGCATCGACGCATGAATGCGGCCTTTGTCGCCTCAGAAGAAAGAGAGCCATGACCCCGAATAATAAGCAGCTAAAAGACGCCGGCCTGAAGATCACCTCCCCGCGGATCAAGATATTGCAGTATCTGCAGACTCCGGAGTGCCAACACATCAGCGCCGAAGAGCTCTATAAGAAACTGCTGGATCAAGGCGACGAGATTGGTCTAGCCACCGTCTATCGGGTGCTGAACCAGTTCGATGATGCGGGGATAGTGACGCGCCACCATTTTGAAGGTGGTAAGTCGGTCTTCGAACTAGCCCATCAGGAACATCACGACCATCTGGTCTGCCTCGACTGCGGTCGAGTCATCGAGTTTCACGATGATGTGATTGAACAGCGCCAAAATGAGATTGCCGAAAAATATGGGATGTCATTAACGCACCACAGTCTCTATCTCTATGGTCATTGCGACCATCCGGAGTGCGTAGCCAAACGCAACAGGGTCAAATGAACCTTTGCCTGCGAAAAAAAACCGCCATGTTGGCGGTTTTTTTATCGCTAATTAAAGCACTGGATCAACCCTGCCAGGTATCCCGCAGTGCGACCGTCAGATTAAAGACCAGGTGTTCCGGAGTAGACAACTTGCTGTCAGCACAGAAGTAGCCTTCCCGTTCAAACTGGTATGCCTGTTCCGCGACTGCGTGTCGCAGGCTCGGCTCAACACGAGCACCCTCGATAACCGTCAAAGACGCCGGATTGATGGTGGTCAGGAAATCCTCCGCGGCCCCCGGGTTGGCTACGGCGAACAATCGGTCATACAGACGAACCTGCGCAGGCAATGAGTGTTCGGCGGTCACCCAGTGGATCACCCCTTTGACCTTACGCCCATCGGCTGGGTCGACGCCCAGCGTATCTGGATCGTAGGTGCAATAGATGGTGGTAATTTTACCATCAGCATCCTTCTCGACCCGCTCCGCCTTGATGACGTAGGCATGACGCAGACGCACCTCTTTGCCCAACACCAGACGCTTGAACTGCTTGTTGGCCTCTTCGCGGAAATCCGCCTCGTCGATCAACAGCTCGCCGGCAAATGGCAGCTCATGACTACCCATCTCTGGCTTGTTCGGGTGATTGGGCGATTGCAGCAGCTCCACCTGACCGGCCGGATAGTTCTCGATCACCACGCGCACCGGGCGCAGCACGGCCATGGCTCGAGGAGCATTCTCGTTCAGGTCTTCACGAATGCAGGACTCCAGCGCACTCATCTCGACCGTATTATCCTGCTTGGTGACACCGATGCGGCGGCAGAACTCGCGGATCGCCGCCGGCGTGTAACCGCGACGACGCAGGCCGGAAACAGTCGGCATCCGCGGATCATCCCACCCTTCAACCACTTGTTCGGTGACCAGCAGGTTTAGCTTACGCTTGGACATGATGCTGTATTCGAGGTTCAGACGGCTGAACTCGTACTGACGCGGGTGGCAGTCGATGCTGATGTTGTCGAGTACCCAATCATACAGACGGCGGTTGTCCTGGAACTCCAGAGTACAGATGGAGTGAGTGATCCCCTCCAAGGCGTCCGAGATGCAGTGGGTAAAATCATACATCGGATAGATGCACCACTTATCGCCCGTCTGATGATGCTCAGCAAACTTGACGCGGTAGATAACCGGATCGCGCATCACGATAAACGAGGAGGCCATATCGATCTTGGCTCGCAGACATGCCTCACCCTCTTGGAAACCACCGCTGCGCATCTTCTCAAACAACGCTAGGTTTTCCTCGACGCTGCGGTCGCGATAGGGACTGTTCTTGCCTGGGCTGGTCAAGGTGCCACGGTATTCGCGGATCTCTTCGGCCGACAGCTCATCGACATAGGCCAATCCTTTTTCGATAAGTTCGATGGCATAGCCATACAGCTTATCGAAATAATCGGAGGAGTAACGCACGTCACCGCTCCACTGGAAGCCAAGCCACTGAACGTCGCGCTGGATGGACTCCACATACTCAACCTCTTCTTTGGCCGGGTTGGTGTCGTCAAAACGCAGGTTACAGGTACCCTGATAATCTTGCGCAATGCCAAAGTTCAGACAGATGGACTTGGCATGGCCGATATGTAAATAACCATTCGGCTCCGGTGGAAACCGGGTCGCAATACTGCTGTGTTTGCCGCTCGCCAGATCTTCATCGATGATCTGACGAATAAAATTGCTGGGGCGATGCTCCGCCTGAGTCATTCACTCACCTCAAGAGATAATAGCTACAACTGCGTGATAACCGCTTATGTTCCATGAATCCTCGGTGTCACTCAAGGTATTTATCGGCGGCAAAGAGAAGTTGCCAGACGAAAAAACCCCGCCGAAGCGGGGTGAAAAAGGAGTAACCACTAAAAATAACCACATCAAGGAGCCAGGCTTATGTTCAGTTCGGTAACACAAGATCGCTCAAATCGGTGTCGTACGGGATCTTCTTCATCTCACCGGCGATAATCTCCGCCAGGGGGCCCAGCACAACTTGCAAGTTATTCTCACCCAGCTTCACCACACCCGATGCACCAAGCGATTTCAATACTCGTTCGCTGACCACGGAACGATCCTTAAGCGTCAACCGCAAACGGGTGATACAGGCATCAATGGTCAACAGATTATCGTGGCCACCCAGCGCCTTGAGATACTGCTTGGCCAGCACGGTTCGATCTGCGGTCTGAGCCACTGGCGCTGCGCTCGTGGAAACCCCGTCATCGTCTTCACGGCCCGGTGTTTTCAGGTTGAAACGAACGATGACAATCCGGAATACGAAGTAGTAGATGAAGAAGAAAGCTACGCCTTGCAGCAGCAACATGTACCACTGTATCGCTAGTGGATTGTGGGAGGAGAGCACCATATCCACGAGGCCTGCGCTGAAGCCAAAGCCAGCAATCCAGTGCATGGAAGCGGCAATAAATACCGAAATACCGGTCAGCAGGGCGTGCAACACATACAGCAGCGGCGCCACGAACATGAAGGCAAACTCCAGCGGTTCGGTCACCCCGGTAAAGAAGGCTGAGAACGCAGCGGCGATCATGATGGAGGCCACCTTCGCCTTATTCTCGGCCTTGGAGGTCTGGTAAATCGCCAAGGCCGCGCCCGGCAGACCAAACATCATGATGGGGAAGAAGCCCGCCTGATACATACCAGTGACACCAACCACAGCCTTACCTTCGGCCAGTGATTTGGCGCCCCCGATGAAGTTTGGTATGTCATTGATACCTGCCACATCAAACCAGAACACAGAGTTCAACGCGTGATGCAGACCAATCGGGATCAGCAAGCGATTGAAGAAGGCATAGATACCGGCCCCTGCAGCCCCCATCCCCTGGATCTGCTCGCCAAAACTGACCAGACCGCCATAGATCACCGGCCAGAGATACATCAACACGAAAGCCAATGGGATCATGGCAAACGACGTCAGGATTGGAATCAATCGACGACCACTAAAGAATGCTAATGTCTTATGTAACTCGACACTGCTGAAACGGTTATACAGCTCGGCGGCAATAATCCCGGTCAGGATCCCGACAAACTGGTTTTGAATTTTGGTGAATGCAACCGGAACATCCGCAGGAGCCAGACCCATTATTTGTGCCACGGCACCCGGCGAACAGAGCGTTGTCAGTACAAGGAAACCGACAAAGCCAGCCAACGCGGCAGCCCCATCTTTATCTTTGGACATGCCATACGCCACACCGACAGCAAAGAGCATCGACATATTGTCGATGATGGCCCCACCAGACTTGATGAAAAACGCAGCCAGAGCACTATTTCCCCCCCATGCTACCGGATCGATCCAGTACCCCACCCCCATCAGGATCGCCGCTGCTGGCAAAGTCGCCACAGGCACCATCAAGGCACGCCCTACTTTTTGTAAGTAACCGAGAATATTCACGTTCAGCTCCTAGTTTTTCAGTGAATTCCGTGTGCAGCAACACAGCGCCGACCCAACTTGATTCACAACTAATATCAACCTGTATTCCGCTCGCATCGAGCATTCACAAATTCAGGTTTGGTATCTCACTGCTCGCGACCGCAATGACAGTCGCGAGCTGATGAGTGAAGTCTAGAACAGTTATTTTTCGACGAGAAACAACATTGGCGTATATCGTGACAGGAATCACTAAAGAAGGATTTCATGACAGTGATAACTGGCCATAATACGCACCTTGATTTAGCATGTGAAATAAGTTGTAGCGTCACTGAGTTCTACAAGGAGACTTCGATGCGCCTGATCCCGCTTAAACAAACCGCTCATGTTGGCTATTGGTCCGCTCGTTATATCGTCGATCGCATTAATCAATTTGCACCGACACCGGAACGCCCCTTCATACTCGGATTACCAACTGGCGGCACGCCGCTGAACACCTATCGCCGTCTGATTGAGCTGCATCAGCAAGGAGAGGTCAGCTTCGCGAATGTGGTGACTTTCAACATGGATGAATATGTAGGTCTGGCAGAATCCCATCCCCAGAGTTATCACAGCTTCATGTTCGAGAACTTCTTCAATCACATCGATATTCGCCGGGAAAACATCAACATACTGGACGGCAATGCCCCGGATTTAATCGCCGAATGCCAGCGCTACGAAGAGAAGATCAAGTCCTATGGCCGCATTCACCTCTTTATGGGTGGCGTGGGCAACGATGGACACATCGCCTTCAATGAGCCAGCATCCTCCCTGAGCTCTCGTACCCGCATCAAGACATTGACCGAGGACACCCGCATCGCCAATGCCCGTTTCTTCGATAATGATGTCTCTCAAGTTCCACGCTTGGCGCTGACCGTAGGGGTCGGAACCCTTCTCGATGCCGAAGAGATCCTGATCCTGGTGACTGGGCATGCCAAGGCGCAAGCCTTGCAAGCCGCTGTTGAAGGGAGTGTCAATCATCTGTGGACCATCTCAGCCCTGCAACTGCATCCACGCGGTATTATCGTCTGTGACGAGCCCAGCACCATGGAGCTCAAGGTGAAGACAGTGCGTTACTTCCAGGAATTGGAAGCGGAAAACATCAAACGGATTTGAGGATAACCACATGTTTGTATTGCGTAATGGGCTAATCCATACCGAAGTAGGGTTACTCCAGCAGCACGCCCTGCTCATCGACCAGGGACGGATCGTCGCGATCCGTCCGCAATCAGCATTCAGCGCGGATCTCCCCTCCTATGACCTGCACGGTCAGCATCTGAGTGCAGGGTTTATCGATCTACAACTCAATGGCTGTGGCGGTGTCATGTTCAATGACGCCCCAACGCTGGAAACATTGGCCGTGATGCAGGCTGCGAATCTACGCTCTGGCACCACCAGCTTCTTGCCAACTCTGATCACCAGTCCGGATCTGGATATGTGCAGCGCCATCGAGGCCACTCGGGATTACATGCAGGTTCATCCCCATGAGGTGCTGGGTCTACATCTGGAGGGGCCCTACACCAATGTTCTGCGCAAGGGGATCCATCCAGCCGACCAGATCCGCCTCCCCACAACGGAGATGATCGATTATCTGTGTGAGCAAGCCCCTTGGATTGCCAAAATCACCCTGGCTCCGGAACAAAATAATCCGCAGCACATTCGTCAATTGCGCGATGCCGGTATTCTGGTCGCCATAGGTCACAGTGCGGCCACCTATGCAGAAGCAATGGCAGGTTTTGACGCCGGCATCCGTTTTGCAACTCACCTGTATAACGCCATGACACCGACGCTCAACGGTCGGGAGCCGGGCGTTGTCGGTGCCATCTATGACCGGGATGATATCTATGCAGGCATCATAGTGGATGGCCATCACGTGCACGCGGCCAATGTACGTTTAGCGCAGCGAGTGCTCGGTGAGCGTCTCTGCCTAGTAACCGATGCCACCGCCCCTGCCGGAGCACCTGCAGGCTTCAATCATTTCGACTTCTGTGGCACAACCGTCTTTTTCCGCCATGGGCAATGCGTGGACATGAATGGTACACTCGGCGGCTCGGCACTCACCATGATCGAAGGGGTTCAGAACCTGGTCCAGCACGTCGGGATCTCGCTGGCAGAAGCCCTGCGCATGGCCAGCCTCTACCCTGCTCGCGCCATAGGACGAGCCGATGAATTGGGCAGTGTTGCCGAGGGGAAGATTGCCAACCTGGTCATCTTTAACGATGCCTTCAAGGTCACGGCAACACTGGTCGATGGA
The DNA here is from genome assembly GCA_018059485.1 of Aeromonadaceae bacterium. Taxonomy (GTDB): domain Bacteria; phylum Pseudomonadota; class Gammaproteobacteria; order Enterobacterales; family Aeromonadaceae; genus Pseudaeromonas. The sequence continues at coordinate 36,549 of JAGOXX010000001.1, forward strand.
ACCTATCAAGAACACCGATAAATGACAGACGGACAAATAGCCAATATCGATCTGGTCAAGCAGGTAAATGCCGCGGCCGTATATCGCATCATCGACCTGCAAGGGCCAATCTCCCGCGTCAAAGTGGCTGAAATCAGTCAATTGGCTCCAGCGAGTGTCACCAAAATTACCCGGCAATTGCTGGAACATGACCTGATCCGCGAAGAGGCATTCCAGGAGTCCACTGGTGGTCGTAGAGCAATCTCGCTGATGACAGTGCGCGAGCGATTTCAGTTTGTCTCCTGCCGCCTAGGACGCCGGACTCTCTATCTGGCGCTGTGTGATCTGGAGGGTCGGGAACTGGTGCAGATGCGTCGGGAACGAGATAGCCAATTGACAACCGAGCAGGTGCTTACCCTCCTGATCGATGCCATCGAGCAATTGATTGCCTCGCACCCTCGCAAGATCCGCAAGCTGATAGGTCTGGCCGTCACTCTACCCGGTCTGGTCAATCCAGAATCCGGGGAAGTGCTATATATGCCAACACTGACCCTCAATCGGGTACCCCTGGCTAACTTGCTGGAGAGCCACTTTCGCCTCCCCTGCTACGTGGGCAATGACACCCGCTCTTTGGCATTGGCCGAGCATTTCTTTGGCGCCTCCCGCGAGAATCAGGATGCCATCCTGATCACGGTGCACAACGGTGTTGGCTCAGGGATCATCAGCAAGGGCCGAGTGCTGCTAGGACAAAACCGCAATGTCGGTGAAATTGGTCATATCCAGGTTGAACGGTTTGGTCGTCGTTGCCACTGTGGCAACTTTGGCTGCTTGGAAACCATAGTATCCAATGCCGCTATCGTGGAGCGAACTCAGGAGCTGATTGCTCGTGGCCATAGCACCTCTCTTGCGGCAACCGATCTCACCATAGAACAGATCTGCCGGGCAGCGAATGCCGGGGATGGCCTTGCAGGCCAGATTATTCAAGAAACTGGTGAGTATCTGGGACGAACTATTGCCATCATGGTCAATCTCTTCAATCCCGAGAAGATCCTGCTCGCCGGTGAGGTAGTCGAGGCCGACAAAATCCTCTTCCCCGCGATACGTCGTTGTGTGGAACAGCAATCGCTCCCCAGCTTTCATCAGGATCTACCCATAGTTCGAGCTCATTTTCAGGGGAGACACACCATGGGCGGAATGGCCTTGATCAAACGAGCCCTGCTGGAAGGAGATCTTTTGCAGCGTATCATGGAAATGTGATGCAACCCGAGAATACAAAAACCGGATAATCCGGTTTTTTTATATCGACTTGCCAAATTAGTTTGTAAAAACCCAGTTTTGTGCTTTTTTTCAGCTATTTACGCCATTTTTTCACGCCCAGAGCACAACATTTGCGCCGCTAGCGAGCAGGATTGACCTATGATAAAAATAATTTATCATCACGCGCAAATACTCGATTTTTAACTCTTTCCATGGCTGAACATACTTCCCGGCGATAGGACAACAACAATAGCAATGACTACCATGAGCTTCGTATCTGATAAGCGTTTTAACGACTTCCAACATTTTCCCCGCGGGCTTCGTCGTAGCGGCCAATTTACCGTTGCTGAGGCAGACGTTCTAGAGCAGTGCGGTCAAGCCATGCTGGAACTCTACCAGGGTAAACGTGAACCGACCGATGAGGTGGAAAAAGCGTTCCTGGAGCAGGTTCAAGCTGGCAGTGCCAGCGGTAGTGGCCACGCCAAGGTATGGTTCAAATACCTGAAGGTGATTGGCCCGCGCCGCGTGCATCGACTCTGTACCTCGGGAGGCAATGCCACCGATGACGCCGGTTTTGAACCCGTGGAAGAGTCGCTGGATTAATGGACACCGATCTGCTGCGCACCTTCATCGAAGTCAGCAAGACTCGACATTTTGGCCGCGCAGCAGAAACCCTCTATTTGACGCAATCTGCCGTCAGCTTCCGTATTCGCCAGTTGGAACAACAACTTGGTGTCACTCTGTTCGCTCGCCATCGCAATAATATTCAACTGACGGTCGCCGGAGAACGCCTGTTCCCCTATGCCGAAGCCATACTGCAGACGCTGGGCAGAGCCAAGCAGGAGCTCGGTCAGCAGGATGCCACACAACGTCAGTTGGCCGTTGGGGCTCCGCTATTTTGTTGGGAGTTGGGACTGCAGGAGTGGGTTGCACCTTGGTTTGAACAAACCTTACAACCATCGGTTCGCTATGAAATTGGCAACCGGGAACAGCTGTGCCGCCAACTGCTGGAGCGAACCCTCGACCTGGCTGTGCTCGGTGAACCCAGCAAGATTGATGAGGTAACGGTTCGACCACTGGCTGAATACCAACTCAGTCTCGTCTGCGATCAGCCCGGCGTAACACTGGAGCAAACCACAACACATCCCCTCGTCATGGTCGATACCCACGCCCATTTTGCCCACACGCATCTACCCGGCGAGCTGCAGGGGCGAACTCCAACGCTCTTGACCAGCTCGTTACGACAAGCAGAACAGCATTTAAAACAGCATGGCGGTATTTCTTATCTACCACATCCTGCAGTGGCTTCCGCGCTCAAGCTCGGAACTCTGCATATGGTCGAGGGCGCCCCGCACCTGCCCCGCACCATCTATCTGGCCTGCCGTACCAGCTCGACACAGAATGAATCCCTATCTGGACTACTCAATAGCCACTGGCGTATCGGACAAAAAACATCCCGGACAGCCGCTTCCTCTCGGTAAAAGCCTGCGAACAATCTGTTTTACGCCTGAGCCTGCTGCTTCAGGCCTGAGCCAGGCGATGCTCCATCAAGAGAGCCCCATCGGCCACACCATGTATTGAGAAGATCCCCTCACGATAAATGGCAAAACTGGCCACGCCGTTATTGCGTGGAAAGGTCACCGAGCCCGGATTAATAGCCCATACCCCGGCGGCGGCCTCCGTGAAGCCAGCCAGATGCGTATGACCGCTCAGTATCAGATCGCCCTGCCGCACCCCAAGTTGCTCCACCGTATACAGATGACCATGTGTCAGACACAAGCGACGACCTTCTAAGATCAGAAAATTGTAGGGAGCCAGGCAGGGGAAATGCAGCAGCATCTGGTCGACTTCGCTGTCGCAATTGCCGCGCACCGCAATGATGCGATCATGCAGGCTATTCAGGCGATCCGCCACCAGGGCAGGGGCATACCCTTGGGGTACAGGGTTTCGCGGTCCATGATTGAGCAGATCACCCAACAGCAAATAATAATCAGGAGAGAAGTGTTGAGCGTGATGCAATGTCTGTTCGAGGCTTGGCAAGCAGCCATGAATGTCTGAAATGATGGCCAAGGTGGTCACAATAGACTCCAGCGAATAAAACCGACCCTCAGCTTATCCCAACGAGGCCGTTCATGGCGAGCCAACCTAGACACGCGTAGGGCGGCTCGAGTTGAGCTCGCCGGCAATCGGGACCTTATCGAGAGTAGAGGCTAAACATCACTGGCCGTAAAGATCAGGCTGACGCTATTGACGCAATAACGCTGCCCTGTCGACGTCGGCCCATCATCAAAAACATGCCCAAGGTGTGCGCCGCACTGCTGACACAGGATCTCGGTGCGGATCATCCCGGCGGAGCGATCTTCCTGATAACGCACGGCCCCCGGCAACGCCTGATCAAAACTAGGCCAGCCGCAGCCGGAGTCATATTTGGCTGAAGAGTCGAACAGCTGGCTACCGCAACAGACGCAGTGATAGTCACCACGCTGGCGATTATGCAACAGGGCACCAGAAAAGGGGGGCTCGGTCCCCTTCTGCCAACACACCTGATACTGTTCAGCCGTCAACTTTTCACGCCACATTTCAGATTGAGATTTGCTCATCGTGAGAACCATGTTGCAGATATGTTGCAACAGTTTACCCGATCCGTGATGACATCTCATCCTTGGTTACCAATAGCTCCGAGGGGACACCAGCCATCTGCCGCAATAGCTTGACGGAGTGTGCCCGGCCGACGGCTATCTGCCGCTGAATATCATCCGGCAAGAAGAAACCATCCACGGCTGCGGTATCAATGACCTGTACCCACTCCATCCCAGGCCCGGCAGATGGTAAACGGAAGTGGATGTCATAGCCGCTGGCATTAAACAGCACCAACCAGCGCTCCTCGCTTCCCTTGAGATCGCCAATGTCCATGACAAACACTTGGGAAACAGGAGCATTCCAGTCGGCATCTGAGAGCAAATGCCCATCTGGGTGGTACCAGGCGACTTGATGCAATGCTCGTTGCTGCCCCAGATAGTGGTCATCGACCAACCGCAAGCCCGAAAACACCTCGGACTCGCGACGCAGGCGGATCATCTGCTGCACAAATTCCAGCAGTTGTTCATCCTCTTCACGCAGCTCCCAGTGTTGCCAGCTGATGTGATTATCTTGGCAATAAGCATTGTTATTGCCCATCTGGGTTCGGCCAATTTCATCCCCGGCCAGCAGATGTGGTGTTCCTTGCGAGAGCAACAAGGTGGCAATCAGATTTCTCTTTTGCTGTTGACGCATATGATTGATGCGCAAATCGGCTGTCGGGCCTTCAATCCCGTAGTTTGCAGAGAGGTTGTGACCGTGGCCATCTCGGTTCTCTTCCGCATTGGCCTGATTATGCCGCTGGTTGTAACTGACCAGATCCTCCAGCGTAAAACCATCGTGGTAGCAGATGAAGTTCACACTGGAATGGATCGAACGATAAGACTTGGGAAAAACATCCCGTGAACCCAGCAAGCGGGTGGCAAAATCGGCCATACGCCCCATGTCTCCCCGCCAGAAGGAGCGCACCGTATCGCGGAAGCGATCATTAGTCTCTTTCCACTGGCTGGGAAACTGTCCGAGTCGGTAACCAAAGGGACCAATATCCCAGGGCTCCGCAATCAATTTGGCCTGTCCAATGACAGGATCTTGCATGATGGCTTTGAAGAAGCCACCACATGGATCATATTCATTCCCTTCTCGAGCCAGCGTCACCGCCAGATCAAAACGGAAACCATCAACCTGCATCTCCTGCAACCAGTAGCGCAGGCTGTCCATCACCAGACGCAAGACATGGGGATGATCCACGTTGACGCTATTGCCACAGCCGGCAACATTGACATAGCGACCATAATCGGGGCCATGGCTGCCATCTTCGAATACATAGTAGTTCCTGTTATCCAGCCCCTTGAAGCTGAGGATCGGTCCCCCCTGCCCCGCTTCGGCAGTATGGTTGAAGACCACATCCAGAATGACCTCAATCCCGGCTCGGTGCAGTTCACGGACCATGGTCTTGAACTCGAGCACGGCATCGCTGACCGCATAACGAGGATCGGGCGCCATAAAGCAGACGGGGTTGTAGCCCCAGTAGTTAACCAACCCCAAACCAACCAGGCGAGGCTCACTCATGAAACTGGCAATTGGCATCAACTGCAGCGTAGTGACACCCAGATCGCGTAGATAATTCAGCACAGCAGGCTGACAGAGGGCGAGATATTTACCCCGATAAGGCTCAGGAACATCAGGGTGCAGCTGGGTAAAGCCTTTGACATGAGTTTCATAGAGGATGGTTTGATCATCACCATAGCCCGGCTTGGAAACCCCCTGCCAGTCAAAGTGCTCATCGATAACCACCGATTTGCTCATCATGTGTTGACTATCCCCTTCATACAGGGACTCATCCCACACCATTGGGCGACTCAGCTGGCGACTATAGGGATCGACCAACAATTTTTGCTCGTCAAACAGGAACCCCTGTTCGGGGAGCTGTGGGCCACCCACCCGCCAGCCATAGGCTTGTCCGGCCTGGACTCCGGCCACAAAGCCGTACCAGTAATGGCCTTTGCGCTCGGTAAAAGGAATACGAACTAGCTCCTTGTCCGCTTTATCAAACAGACAAAGAGTCACACTGCTGGCATCCGGAGCCCACAGTGCAAAATTACACCCGTCACTATCGAGAAAGGCCCCTAAAGGGGCCTCTCTACCAGGCTTGAGCACGAAACTAGCGCCCATGGATTAATCTCCAACCCGCTTGATAAAGACTGTCGCCAACGGTGGTAGATTAATCAGAATCGATTGGGCTTGTCCATGAGTAGCTATCGTCTCACTCTGGAAACTCAAGCCGCCCATGTCGTAATCGCTTCCCCAGTAGTAACTGCTGTCAGTGTTCAGTACCACTTGGTAGGTTCCCGCTTCCGGTACACCGAGGCGATACCCCTCAACCGGAGTTGGCGTGAAATTGCCAACTGTGAGTATGGTGCGATCACCCGCCTTGTTACGGCGCAGCATGGCATAAACGCTACGTTCATAGTCGCTGTGATCCAGCCACACGAAACCATTCCGATCATAATCGGCATCGAACAACGCCGGCTCATTACGATAGAGGTGGTTCAAATCGCGGATCACACACTTTTGCCCGTTGTGCTTATCAAACTTCAGCAACCACCACTGCAGCTGAGCATCATGGTTCCATTCGGTCGACTGAGCGATCTCGGTCCCCATGAAATTCAGCTTCTTGCCCGGGTGTGCGTACATGAAGCCCATATAGGCCCGCAGATTAGCCGCCTGCTGCCACTCATCACCCGGCATCTTGTACAACAGCGAGTGCTTGCCGTGCACTACTTCGTCATGAGAGAGCGACAGGATGAAGTTTTCATCGTAGTGATAGACCATCGAGAAGGTCATATCGTTGTGGTGATACTTGCGATG
>JAGOXX010000001.1:43329-47227 GCA_018059485.1 Aeromonadaceae bacterium
CCAAAACGACTGGTCGGAGCGAACATCCCAACAGGTTGATATCCCCAGGAGCCGGAGAATGGATGCTCGGAAATCGGCATCAGCTCGATGTGGGTATATCCCATCTCCTGGATGTACGGGATGAGCTCGGCGGCCATCTCTCGATAGCTCAGCGAGGAGCCATCCTCGTGACGCTTCCAGGAGGCAAAATGCAATTCATAGATAGAGAGCGGTTGTTCCAGCTTGTCATTGAGCTGCGAAGCCTGCCAGTCGGCGTCGTGCCATTGATACTGGGTATGGTCATAGACCACAGAGGAAAATGATGGATATTGTTCCGCATAGAAGCCCACGGGATCGGCCTTGTGCGGCAGACGATTCCCCATCGGATCCTTGAGTTCGAACTTATAGTGATCACCAGCCTGCAACCCCGGTACAAACAGTACCCAGTGACCACAGAGGCTACGCTGCATCGGATGACGGCGGCCATCCCAGAAGTTGAAATCACCAATCAGACTGACGGATGTTGCGCTTGGTGCATAGACCGCAAAGCGGACCCCGGAGACCTTGATACCATCCACATCGGTTTCAACTAATTGAGCACCGAGCGTCTTATAGACATTGGCAGCTTGATGCTTCAATTCTGCCAGACCGGCATAGGCCTCATCATGGAATTGATAAGGGTCAATCACGAGAGCAGAGGTATCGGGGTATTGAACTTGCAGTGAATAAGAGAAGTGTTTCTTACGACGAGGAAAATGGGCTTCAAATAAACCCAACTTGTCGGCGCAGGTCATGGTCGCAATGACCTTGTCGCTGCCGAGCTCTTTGATATCAACCGAGTGAGCGCCTGGCAACCAAGCTCTCAATACCAAACCACCACCATCAGGATTTGCAACCAGACCCAGATGTTCAAACGGTTGGCCACAACGGGCACCAGTCAATTCTTTTATCAACATGCCATCACCCTTAATCAGTGGTTCATCCAGCCCAACAACGGGAAGGCTGGATGAACACACTATCTTATTGTTATAAAAATATCTTAGTTGCCAGCCTTGTTACGGGCTTCGGTCATACGCTGAGCCAGATGAGCCAATGCCGGATTGGCAAAAATATCGCTCAGGTTCTTCGTCAGCTTACGGCGCCAGTTCGGATATTCAGTACTGGTCCCCGGTACGTTAACCGGCTTATCCATCTCCAGCCAATCTTCCAGCTGGGTACTGAACAGGGCACAGTTACCGCGGCACATGTGGATTTGCATACCATGGTTGAGCTCTGTGCTCATCCCGGCCCAATTCACATCGCGAGGTACTGAGTCCGGCAATACACCATGACCATGCAGACTATCAAGGATACGCTGTTTGGCCTGGTGACGATCGGCGCGCAGCGTGTTGAGGATCTCATCATCCGGGTAAAGACCCAGTTCACGACCCAGGGTCAGATCATCACAGTGCCAGTAACCACGCAGGGTCGGCATGTCATGCGTCGTCAGCGCGGCCATCGCTTGCTCTGGATAATGAGCCGGAGAGATGAAGCCACCATCCACCTTGGAGCGCTCGAAGAAGAAAATACGGTAGGAGTGCACACCGTTTTCCTTCAGCAACACATCCATACCATCCGGAACAGTCCCCAGATCTTCACCAATGATCAGGCAACGATTGCGTACTGACTCCAGCGCCAGAATGCCGAGCAGATCATTAACACGGTAATAGATGTAAGCACCCTTGGCGGCAGAGGCTCCTGGCGGAACCCACCACAGGCGCAGTAACGCCATGGCGTGGTCGATACGCAGTGAACCGCATGAACGCATGTTCGAACGGAACAGATCAATCATTGGCTGATATTGGGCTTCCAGCAGCTTGGACGGATCCATGGGTGGCAGACCCCAGTTCTGGCCTAAAGGACCCAGAACATCCGGCGGTGCACCAACACTGGCCTTCGGGCAGTAGAGTTCACTGTTAGCCCAAATTTCGGTAGAGCCTTCAGAAACACCGACCGCCAGATCGCGATAAATCCCCATGGCCATGCCAGACTGTTTGGCCTTGGCATCGGCTTGAGCCAACTGCTCATCGGCTAGGAACTGCAGATACATGTAGAAGCGGACGTCCGCGTCATGTTCTGCAGCCCAGTTGGCAACAGCGGGTTTGTGATATTCACGGTACTCTTCAGGCCACGCTGGCCAGCCCCAGGCATTCTTGCCTTCGGCATACAAAGAGGCCTGCAGGGCATCATAGATGGCCTGCTGCTTGAGGCTCTCGCCACCTTCAGCGATAAAGGCAGCAAATGCCTTGCCACGGTTGGTGTTTTTACCCAACTTGGCGCCAGCAAACACCTTACGCAGAATTTCAATCTTGGCCTGAGTGACACCGGTATAGTCGATATTTTCCAGGTCACGCAATGCCTGCAAACGTTGCTGGAAAGCAGCCGATTCAACTTCGCTCTTCACGGCATCATTTTGCTGATATTCAGGAACATTCTGAACATCGATATAGATGACGTTCAACCAGCGACGAGATGACGGGCTGTATGGGCTCGCACTCTCAGGATTGGCCGGATACAGGGCATGAATTGGGTTGAGCCCGACAAAGTGAGCGCCCCACTTGGCCATGTTTTCCACCAAGACGCCCAGATCGGTAAAGTCACCAATACCCCAGTTATGCTCACTGCGCAGGCAGTAGAGCTGGACACTCGGACCCCAGACCTTACGCCCGTTGACGAAGGGTTCTTGCTTGTAGCAAGCCTTCGGCGCCATGATCAAGCGCATAGAGCCCAGTACCTGACTAGCCCCTTTCTTGACCAGCAGTTCATGGTAACCCAGCGGCAGATCGCAGCTGATGGTCATACGGTAGGCTTGGTATTCAACATCATCGATGTGAGCCACGGCGACCATTTCACCATTGACCGGAACCATGGTTCCCGAGAGAGTAGCCCCCTCTTCGGTCTTCACTTCCCAGTTCAATTCATCGTTCACCAGGTTGATAGGCAACCGAAGTTCAAAGGTGATGGTCTCGCCACTGCGCATAACCAACACATGATCCAACGGCTGAGCCCAATGCGTACGCTTTTCTTCGTCCAGCTGAAGCTGAAGCGCTGCTTCGTCATCGACCTGATAGCCCATTGCACCCAGCATGGCAGCCTTACTTTCCTGGCTAACCAGAGCTGGATTGCCCCACGCATCCACATAATCATTGGCAATGCCTTTGGCACTAGCCAACTGTTCAATCAAAGTTGTCATTTGGTATTTTCCCGCTGTTACGCTTTTTTGATTGAGTCTCAAATCCAGAACATCCACATTCCAAAAAACAAGGCGGTAAAAGCAGACTACGGTTAGTGTGACTCGCAACTAATCCTAACCTTACACGCGCCTCGGGGGCGAATTTTCGCATATATGATCCAACGCGAATGTGACATCGCAGACACTCGTGAGAGGCGGTTTTGGTCGTTTGGTCGCTAAATAACCATAAACGAACAAGAAACAACCACACCGCAAAAACGCCGCCATTAAGCCCAAATGTCATCGAGTTTCAGCAAACTGTAATACTCACCAATCTCTTTCTGGCTTTTTTATGATATTTCGCAATTAAAAGGGGGTTGATGGTTGACTCCCCACCATGTTCTTGTAAATTTATTAGCGGATTTTTTCTGTTGAACAACAAACGTTGGGTACAACTATTATGACTATCAAAGTAGGTATTAACGGTTTCGGCCGTATCGGTCGCTTCGTATTCCGCGCTTCTTTCGAGCGCGCTGACCTGGGCATCGAAGTGGTCGGTATCAACGATCTGATCGACGTTGAATACATGGCTTACATGCTGAAGTACGACTCAACTCACGGCCGCTTCAAGGGCACCGTTGAAGTTAAGGATGGCAACCTGGTCGTTAACGGTAAGACCGTTCGCGTTACCGCTGAGCGTGACCCGGC
>JAGOXX010000098.1 GCA_018059485.1 Aeromonadaceae bacterium
CGCGACGGCCGAGCACCAGTGGGCGAATACCGTTTGGATCACGGAACGCAACCATGCCATGACCGATGATGAGCGCCACCACGGCGTAAGCACCACGCACCTGACGGTGCACCCGGCTAACAGCGGCAAACACATCATCCGGACGCAGCGGCATATCGACCGCACGCTCCAGCTCATGAGCGAAAACGTTTAACAGCACCTCGGAATCAGAGGTGGTATTGATGTGACGACGAGCCAGCTTGCTTTGCTGCTCACGCAACTCCTTGGCATTGGTCAGGTTGCCGTTGTGGGCCAGACAGATACCAAACGGTGAGTTGACGTAAAAAGGCTGGGCTTCGGCCGCACTGGAGCTGCCAGCGGTCGGATAACGCACATGGCCAATGCCCATGTCGCCTTTCAAACGCTGCATGTGCCGAGTCTCGAACACATCCTTGACCAGACCATTTGCCTTGCGTTGTTTGAAGTTCCCATCATCGATGGTCACGATGCCTGCCGCATCCTGACCACGGTGTTGCAACACGGTCAACGCATCATACAGGGCCTGATTAACCGGGGTGGTTCCCACTATACCGACGATACCACACATGTCCTTGTTACCTCGAGGTCACTAGTTACTGAATAAAATCATTTGATGAAACTTGATGAGTTTTTCATGAATTCGAAAAACCAGGTCACGACCACACCAAATTTCGGGATCAGGATGGATTGTTGCCACCAGTCGACGTTGTGAACGCTGGTGAAGGTATCCATTAAAAAAAGCAGGGCACTGACGATCAAGATGCCGCGAATAGCGCCAAAGCAGATGCCCAACAGGCGATCCGTGCCGGAGAGCCCCGTCTTGTCAACCAGGGTGGCAATCACATAGTTGACGATGGAGCCGAGGATCAGTGTCGCAACGAACAGGGTGACGATTGCGACGCCATTACGGACCAAGGAATCAGAGATGGAGGTAAAGAATACGGCCAGATCACCGTAGAAATTGCTGGCAACGAAGAAGGCTGCAAACCAGGTTACCAATGAAAGGGCTTCCTTGACGAAGCCACGGATCAGGCTGATGAGTGAAGATAAACCGATCACCGCCAAAATAGCGAAATCAATCCAGACCACAGACACTCCACGGGCCACTAAAATTGCGGCGCATTCTAGCAAAAACGATTGCGCATTGCTTGTGAAAAAGAGGCTCTACGCAGCTTTGAAAAACCATCGGGGCCGCAATAGCGGCCCCGATTCAACACTTACCCTATATGCGTCAGGCCGCCCATATAAGGGCGCAGTACCTGCGGCACTTCGATGCGACCGTCCGCCTGCTGGTAATTCTCCAGCACAGCCACCAGGGTACGGCCTACCGCTAGCCCCGAGCCATTGAGCGTATGCAGCAGAACCGGCTTGCCATCGGCGCCACGCATCCGCGCCTGCATGCGACGCGCCTGGAAATCGGCGCAGTTGGAGCAAGACGAGATCTCACGATAGGTGTTCTGCGCGGGCAGCCAGACTTCCAGATCGTAGGTCTTGGCAGCAGAGAAGCCCATGTCTCCGGTACACAGGGTGATCACCCGATACGGCAACCCCAACAGTTGCAGCACCTTCTCGGCGTGCCCCACCATCTCTTCGAGCGCATCCCAAGAGGTTTCCGGGCTGACCAGCTGAACCATTTCGACCTTGTCGAACTGGTGCATGCGGATGAGACCCCGGGTATCCCGGCCATACGAGCCAGCTTCGGAGCGGAAGCAAGGGCTATGGGCTGTCAGCTTCAGCGGCAGCTCTTTCTCGTCCGTGATGGTATCGCGCACAATATTGGTCAGCGGCACTTCGGCCGTCGGTATCAAGGAGAACTTCTTGACCTTGCCCTCTTCATCCCCTTCGCCCGTGATGGCGGTATGGAACAGATCGTTATAGAACTTCGGCAGCTGGCCTGTGCCTTGCAGACTATCGGCATTCACCAGATATGGGACATAGCATTCGGTATAGCCGTGTTGCTGGGTGTGCAGATCGAGCATGAACTGCGCCAGAGCACGGTGCATACGAGCGATCTGGCCCTGCATCACCACAAAGCGGGAGCCAGAAATCTTGGTCGCGGTGGCAAAATCGATCCCCTTGACCCCTTCACCCAGCGCCACATGATCCTTAACCTCGAAGTCGAACTCACGGGGAGCCCCCCAGCGACGAACCTCGACATTACCGCTCTCATCTTCACCGGCTGGTACCGAATCATGTGGCAGATTCGGGATCGCCAGAGCAATGGACTCCAACTCAGCCAGCACTTCGTCCTGCTTGCGCTTGCACTCATCCAGCTCGCTACCCAACTCACCCACTTGCGCCATCAGCGGCGCCACATCCTCACCACGACGCTTGGCATCCCCGATCGCCTTGGAGCGGGCATTGCGCTCGGCTTGCAACTCTTGGGTACGGGTTTGCAATGTCTTGCGCTGTTCTTCCAGCGCGTTGATTCGAGCCACGTCCAGGGTATAGCCCCGTGCAGCCAAGCGAGCAGCGGCCTCTTCGATATCGGCGCGCAAGTATTTGGGATCTAGCATGTCTGACCTGCTTCTTGTTATTACTTGGTAATGAAAGAGGGATCGGCAGAGCCTGGTCAACGCACGGTGCACACAACTGCAGGTGACAGAGCGGGTCAAGGACAGAGACGAACCTTAAGTTGGCATTGAGTCTACCAAAATCCGGCGTCACCTGTCATGGTCGACGCCAGGATTCCTTGGCCTAACCACAAGAGCCGACCTCATTTTCGAAAATGGCTAGCGATAGCGTTTATTCGGACTCTTTGCATCCAGCTCAGCCAGGTAGTCCAACTTTTGTGCGATCTGTTTTTCTAGGCCCCGATCGCTGGGTTGATAATAGTGACGCCCGGCCAGCTCCGGCGGGAAGAAGCACTCCCCTGCAGCATAAGCCCCCGGCTCATCATGGGCGTAACGATATTCGGCCCCGTAACCCAGGGAGCTCATCAGCTTGGTCGGCGCGTTGCGCAGATGAGCCGGTATCTCGTAATCGCTCAGCTCCCGCGCATCCTGAAGGGCCCCCTTCCACGCGGTATAAACTGCATTACTCTTCGGGGCGCAGGCCAGGTAGACGATGGCCTGAGCTATAGCCCTTTCCCCCTCTGAGGGCCCAACCCGCGTGAAACAATCCCAGGCGGCAAGGGCCACCTGCATCGCCCGCGGATCGGCATTGCCGACATCTTCCGAAGCTATCGCCAGCAGACGACGCGCCACATACAGTGGGTCTCCGCCAGCGGCGACGATGCGCGCATACCAGTAGAGGGCGGCATCCGGCGCCGAGCCCCGGATTGACTTGTGCACCGCCGATATCAGGTCGTAATAGAGATCGCCCTGATTATCAAAGCGCGCCATCTTCTCACCGGTCACTTCGGCTAACAGCTGGCGATCGATCAACTTACAGCCATCACGCTCCTCGGCCATGTCATTGAGCAACTCCAGATAGTTCAAGGCCTTGCGACCATCGCCATCCACCAGCTGCACCAGCGCCTTGAGCACTCCATCGGCAAACTGCAACGGCTCGTGGGCCAGGCCACGGGGATCGGTCAGCGCCTGAAGCAAGATGGCTTCTACCGCAGCCTCATCCAACCGCTTGAGCAGATAGACTCGCGCTCGCGAGAGCAGGGCGTTATTCAATTCAAAGGAGGGATTTTCGGTCGTGGCCCCGATGAAGATGATGGTGCCATCTTCGATGTGGGGCAAGAATGCATCCTGCTGGCTCTTGTTGAAGCGATGAACCTCATCGACAAACAGCAGGGTGCGGATACCGCGGTATTTATTGTCCCGCGCCTTGTCGATGGCAGCCCGGATCTCCTTGACGCCAGAGGTAACCGCAGAGACCCGCTCCACCTCCGCTTGGCAGTAGTGGGCCATCAGCTCGGCCAAGGTGGTCTTGCCAGTACCTGGCGGCCCCCACAGGATCATCGAGTGACACTGGCCCGCCTCGATGGCCCGGCGCAGTGGCTTGCCCGGAGCCAACAGATGCTCCTGACCGATATAGTGCTCAAAGCGCTCTGGCCGCATACGGGCGGCCAGAGGACGGAAATCGGCTGAAAAATCGAGGTCCAGCGTACTCATCAGCGTTGATCGTCGATGGTAACCCCGTCCGGCACCTTGAATGTAAAGGTGTCGGCCTGGATGGCCGGATGCTGATTGAAGTTGGTCAACTGAAACTCACTGCGTTGTCCCTGCGCCTCATTGACTTCGAAGCGGGAGATCTGCGACTTGCCATCAAACACGATGCGCAATGATTCGATTCGCTGATTTTTCTGGCGACTGGTCACCGTAAAGCTATCCCCCTCTTTGAGGATCTCGTAGTGACTCCACAGCTTAGGATCGCTGCTGGTGATCAGCAAGAAGGGGGTATTCTCGACAGCCGTCGAGAGCCTCATCACCGACACCTGTTCGACGAAAGGATCAAACAACCAGACATCGGAACCATCGGAGACGATCAGATTCTCATCCGGTTGCTTGGTATCCCAGCGGAAACGATCGGGGCGAGAAACCAGCATATCCCCGGAAGATTGCTGCAACTTCTTGCCTTCGATGTCGAAGACCGTCTGTTCAAAATGGGCAGAGAACAACTTGACGCTAGCCAGCTTGGCTTTCAGATCCGCTGCATCATCGGCCATTGCCGACGAGGATAACAGCAGCAGGGTCACAACCAGACTTTTGCATAAACTCATTTGCCGATCCTTCCTGTTGATGTTGCTCAATCACGCATCGGCGCAGGCGCCAACACGTCGCGCTGACCATTGCTACCCGGTGGACTAACGATGCCCTGCATCTCCATCTGGTCGATGATCCGGGCTGCCCGGTTGTAACCAATCTTGAAGCGGCGTTGCACGCTGGAGGTCGAGCCGCGACGGGACTCCACCACGAAGGCGACCGCCTCGTCAAACAAGGGATCCAGATCCTCATCCGAACCCTCGGCCTGCTCTCCTGGCAACAGAGTTTCCGAATTCATCTCACCACTGAGGATCTCGTCGATGTAATTCGGCTCACCACGCAATTTCCAATCGGCAACAACCTTATGCACTTCATCATCATCGACAAAAGCACCGTGTACACGCGTTGGTGTGCTATCACCAGCCGGCAGATAGAGCATGTCACCCATCCCCAGCAAGGACTCGGCACCCTGCTGATCCAGAATGGTCCGGGAATCAATCTTGGAGGAAACCTGGAACGAGATACGGGTCGGAATGTTGGCCTTGATGAGGCCGGTGATCACATCCACCGACGGACGCTGGGTCGCCAGGATCAGGTGAATACCAGCGGCGCGCGCCTTCTGGGCAATCCGCGCGATCAACTCTTCGACCTTCTTGCCAACAATCATCATCATGTCGGCAAACTCATCAATGACCACGACGATCTGCGGCAATTTCTCCAGATTGGGGGCTTCAGCATCAAATGAATCACCCGGCTTCCAGAATGGATCCTTGATCGGATTACCATTATCCAATGCAGCCATGACCTTGGTGTTATAGCCCTTGAGGTTACGCACCCCCATCACCGACATCAGCTTGTAACGACGCTCCATCTCTCCGACACACCAACGCAGGGCATTGGCCGCATCCTTCATGTCGGTGACCACTTCGGTCAACAGGTGAGGAATGCCCTCATAAACGGAAAGCTCGAGCATCTTGGGATCGATCATGATGAAGCGCAGATCCTCAGGTGTCGCCTTGTAGAGCATGGAGAGGATCATCACGTTGACCCCGACCGATTTGCCCGAACCAGTGGTCCCGGCAACCAGCAGGTGTGGCATCTTGGCCAAGTTGACGATCAC
>JAGOXX010000099.1 GCA_018059485.1 Aeromonadaceae bacterium
CAGGCGCAGCGCATCGCCGCAGCTGATGGAGCCCACATCGCCGATGGCGTTGGCATCGGGCAGGATCCGGGCGTTGCGCGGGTTGAAAAAATGATCCTTAACTTTCTCTGAATAGTTCCACATGATTCGTCTCTCCCGCTGGTTATTCGTCAGATTAGTGCTGGGCGGCTGGTTCACAGCTGCTGTGTTCACACTGGCAGCTGGCTGGTTGCAATCGCACGCTGAGCCCCGCCTCGCCATTTTTCTCGCTCAAGGAGAGCTGGCTGCCGCGCAACAGGGGCCAGTGGTGGCGGTCGGCGATCAGGGTCAGCTCGCCACACTGCCAGCGCAGATCATCGGCCAACAGCCGATTGCTCCAGCCCAGTTGCAGTTGCCATCCCTGACAGGCATCGCCGGAGGGGATCAGGCGCAGCCCGAGTGCCGGGGTCGTGAGCTGATTTTGCACCCGGTATAAGGCTTCCAGAGCATCAGGGTCGATTTGCAGCATACGGCTCTCCGGTTGAGGTTTACCTAGAGGAAAGCAAGTGGCACGCCAAATACACTTTTCAATAAATTCAATCGGTTATTCGCATTTTGATGGCTTTGGGGAGAAACAATGACGCGGCGATTGTCGGCTTTGTCACACAGCCGACAGCCCCTCGGCTCCGCCATGTCGGGCAGCTCCTCCGGTCATGCCCCTGGGTCGCGAGGGAGAGATAGCCTGTTGAGCCAACCGTTGGCGGCAGGGACGCCGCCATCGAGCCCCCATGGAAGGGTCTACGGCGTGTTGGCGAGAGAGGTTGTCTCTCCCGAACCGTTAACCGGACAAGCACCGCGGCATTTCACCCAGAGGACGCAGCACCGGGTGCCTTATAAGGCGGGTGTGACCGGGTAGAGGCCGCCGAGCACCATGAATTCGGATTCGCCTCCCAGGCTGCCGGGGAGCAGGGTGTCGAAGCAGACGATCTTGCTTAGCGGCACCTCGACGCCATAGACCCGGGAGCCGAAGCGATAGGCCTCGTCGATCTCGCGGGTAAAGGAGCTGAGGTTGTTGACGCACAGAATGGCGGGGCCGGAGTCGGTGGAGCAGGGGCGCTCACTGCCACCGCGATAGAGGGTCAGGTGACGCTGGCTCGGGTGACGGCAGGCCAGCTCGAACTGGCAGAAGCTGTAGAGTAGATCGAGCTGGGTATCCAGCGCGTTGGTCTGGTAGAGCATACGGGTGGCGGCCTGCAAGAAGGCCCAGCGGGCAGGGCTCTCGTCGCCATCGATGGGCTGCCGGTGGTAGAGGGTGCGCAGGCCGAAGCGGGATTCCACCCAGCAGCGCCAGGCCGCTCCAGCATCCGAGTCGGAGTCGAACATCCAGCCGAGCAGCAGGCGGCGGTAGTTGGCGGCGGGGCGGGGAACCGGCTCGGCCTCGGGCCAGGGGGCAAGGTCGTAGCCCGGCAGGCGAAAGCGCACCGCCATGTAGTCGATGAAGCGGGCAGCCCGCGCGGCGGCATCGCTTTGCCGGCGCAGATGCACAAACAGATCGGCAAAGTGCGGCTCTATGCCATCAAGGATCAGCGGGCAGGGGGCGGCCTGATAGCTCAGTGAGGCGATAAGATAACCCGGCACATTGCAGCGGTTGATGGGCAGCGCCAGCTCCTGGGGGCTGATCATGGCGTCGTGGCCGCGCAGGGAGAGGGTGCGGACTCCGTGGCCCTCGGCATGCCCAGTGACAGCTCAAACAGTTGATCGGCCAGAGCCGTGATCGCCTCACGTTGGTGTAGCGCCTGATGCCAGTCACTCCGTATGGCGTCGAGTCCGTAACAGGCGCCCGCCAGCTGGCCGGCCACCGCCGCCGTGGTGTCGGCATCGTTGCCGAGATTGGCGGCGGCGAGCACGCAATCGGCATAGTTGTCGGTGTGCCAGAAGCACCAGAGCGCCGCCTCCAGGCAATCGATGACAAAGCCGCTGCCAGTGAGCTCGGCGTATTGCTTGTGGCGCCAACTACCTTGCTGCAGCCTCTGGACGGGCTCTGTGGTCGCCGCGTAGTCGATCTGCTCAAGCACCGATTTGTCGGCGCTATGCAGCAGGGCGACCAGAATAGCGGCCAGCAGACCGCAGCTGTCGAGGCACAAGGGGGCCGCGTGGGTGGTCTTGGAGCTTTCAATCGCCTGAGCGATGGCCTGTGCGGGATGGCGCTGGAAGGCGATGGCTATTGGTGCCAGCCGCATGATGGAGCCGTTGCCCGAGGTCCAGGCGGCGCGGGCTCCGGCATAGGGGTTGCCGGTTTTTTGAAAGCGGCGCAGGGCACTGCTGACCGTCATCCCCACATCGAAGCAGTTGCCGATGCTGCTCATGTAGCCGTTATCCAGCCAGTCACAGTAGCGCCGCATCTGATCCGTGGCATCGAAGCCGCCACAGGCCACCAGACTGTGGCCCAGACAGAGGGCCATCGAGGTGTCATCGGTCCAGTAGCCCTTCTGCAGACAGAAGTGGCCGCCACCCATCATGTCGGTCAGCGGTTGGAAGCTGCCGGGGGGGCGGAACTCCAGGGTGGTGCCGAGGGCATCGCCAATCGCCAGGCCGAGCAAGGCGCCACGGCAGCGATCGCGAAGCGGAGGCTTAAGCGAGTCCGATGGCAAGTGTGTGCAACGCTCATGCTGCCGAGCGAGCCGGGTGGTTTGCTGACAATTGTCATGGGGCTGTGTGCTTTCCAACACGGCTCTCTCCTGCGGCGTTGTCGCCTCGTTGGGCTGGGGGGCGGGATTGAGCCTGGCCGAGCCCGAGCCGGATGACGACATGGATGGTACTGATGCGTGAGCGCAGCAATATCTACGCCAGTGCTTGGGGTTGGCAATAAGGTGGTGGTTTTTGTTCTTGGGTCAAATGAAAGGCGGCGCCGAAGCGCCGCCTGTGGGTACGAGTGAGCAGTTACTGTTTGGACATTTCGGCGTCGGCTTGCGCCGAGTCGAGGAAGAAGGAACCGGCCCAGGTATCAAAACGACCACTAGGATCTATGGTCTGACCATCGGCTTTCCATACGCCAAAGTTCCAGATCTGATAGGCGTCATACCAACTCCAGGGCTCGGCGACCTTGGGTTGCAGCATAAACAGGTTGCCACCGGCATCGTTGATGATCCAGTTGGGCAGTCCAGCGCCATCGAGCCCGCCATTGACCAGTTGGATCGGTATCTTTTTCAACGAGCCATCCCCCGTCACTGCTGGCAGACTGGTGACCCAGTACCAGGTGCGCGGCGTGCCATCGGCGTTGTAGCGGAATGATGAGGTCAGCAGTTGACCATCGTAATCGCTGAGCCCTGGCAGGTTGCTGCTGTTGATCTGATCGACGGTGACCCCTTGCTGACGCAGGGCCGTGATCTTGCCAGGCAGGTCGGTGACGTTCTGGCTTCCCCACTCGGCGAAGCGATGGCCAACCCAGAGGTCATTGATCTCCTTGAAGAAGATTTTGACATCCTGGCCCAAGTCATCGCTGCTAACCGTAAAGGAGGCTTCATCGAAGGGAGTAGCCGGGTTGTCATCCAGATGGTAGTGATGCCAGGTGGCGTGCTCCATTTCTACCGTCGGGCTAAGAACAGTCCGGACGCTGGTGTAGTCATTGAACTTATAGCCATCCGGATGCGTGTCATCCTCGAGCCGGGTGTTGGTCGTCGGGTTTAGCAAGTAGCGGGCACCCGCCATAGTGGTAACCGCTTGGCCATCAACTGTAGCCGTCTTGATGCTGTACTCATACCAGTAGTTGGTCATCGAGATGCTCTGCCAGTTGTAGTCGGCATACTCCTCGAACATGTCATCCTGCGGATTGGCCCAGATGGGTTTGGCGTAGATCTTCTCTTCCGAACCATCGGGGCAGTTCACCAGACCATTGGTAACATTGATGGAGCCATCCGCTTGCCAGTCCTGATCTTCGGTGTGGACGGTACAGCCATCATCCCGAGTCAGATAGGTATCAGACTCTGCATAGACATCCCCGTCTTTGTAGGCGTCATCAGGATTGTTTTTGTAAGAGGGATTGAATTGTTTAGTTGCCATATCAAACCAATCGCTCGGTGCTGGATAGGGCTCGGCACTTTCATCTTTCGGCGCCTTGTATTCAAGGAACGAGGTGCTAGTTGTTCCTCCACTTTGCGTGACTGTGACATGGTGAATCATGTCGATAGTGGAAAGGTCTCCTGCCTTGATTAACGCAGCATAGTCACCACCATCGTGGAAGCGATGCGGGTAATCATACAAAAAGACACCTTCTGCTTTGGGATCATCCTCGTCATACACACGCCAGTAGTCTTCAGCTGTTTCGGTTTGCACGCCAAAAGCATATGACTCACCGGTAAAAGCAAAGATACCATCCTTGTTCAGATCCTTGTGCCACCAGATTTTGCGGATGAAGTTGCCATCGGCCTGCTTGACCTTGTTATCTGTGTATTCGTTGTAGATCAGCGGCTTGCCGTTAAGCTGTTCAATCGCACTGGCAGTGGCATCCCAGTAATAGTTGGTGCCTGTCTCTGTGGTCTCCTTGTGGCCATCCAGATAACGGCTGACCGTGGTGGTGCTGACCAATTTCAGTGAGAGCGCCTCCTTGGTATGGTCTTCCATGTAGGTGTAGACCTTCTCTTCGTTGGTCACCTCGTCTGCTTGGCGGCGCAACGGATCCAGCGGCAGCTCATCACTGTTGTCACCAACTTGGTCGCCATCTGTGTCTTTGGTCTCGGTGGCGTCGCTCGGGAAGGCATCACTGTTGTCCCCCACCTTGTCGCCGTCACTATCCAGCCACTCCTTGACATCAGTCGGGAAGGCGTCGCTATTGTCCCCTACCTTATCTCCATCGCTATCCAGCCACTCCTTGGCATCGGTCGGGAAGGCGTCGCTATTGTCCCCTACCTTGTCACCATCGCTATCCAACCACTCCTTGGCATCGGTCGGGAAGGCATCACTGTTGTCGCCGACCAGGTCGCCATCGCTGTCTTTGGTCTCGGTGGCATCGTTGGGGAAGGCGTCACTGTTGTCGCCAACCTGGTCGCCATCAGTGTCTTTGGTCTCGGTGGCATCGTCCGGGAAGGCATCCTGGCTATCGGCTACCCCATCCCGGTCCTGATCGACGATGGGCGTTACATTTCCCTGGTCGTCGACGACCACGTTGATGCTATCGGGATCGGTATTTTCATCGACGGGGTTCTGTTCCAGATACTCATCGAGCGCCTGCCCGAGCTCCTTGCTGTCATTGAGCAGCTCTGTCGGATCATCGGGGAGTGACTCGGGGAGCTGATCCGTCAGGTTGACGGCATAGACTTGCACCTCGACATCATTATCGGCAATAAAGTCACCGAGCACCTGTTCCGGTTGCAGCCCCAGGTCTGCGGCTATGGCGGCGACGGCCGCATCACGGTCGAGGGTTGGATCCTGCTGCATCTTCTGATCGACGAGCGTACTCAATGGTGTTACTTCGGCCACGCCTGGCGGGGCTGAAAGCGTGAAGGTTTGGGTGATAGCGCCTCGGGTTTCATCCACTGTCTCGCCGACAATGGCTTGCACCAGCAGTCGGTAACTGCTGGGGTTCTCGACACCACTGACATCTAGGGTGACCTTGCCGCCCTCACCAGATCGGCCATTAGGTTCATCGCTATCCAGTTGGTTGTTGCCGTTGACATCCAGCCAGACCAGCGCATTGCGCAGGTAGCCATCAATCGCAGTTGCTTGCAGAGTTGTACTGGTTGACTCGTTGTTATCATCGCCACCGCAGCCGGTGAGGGCGGCACTCACCGCCACAG
>JAGOXX010000021.1 GCA_018059485.1 Aeromonadaceae bacterium
AAAGAGGAGCGCAAACCTTGAAAGGAGAGACTTTGTCCCCATAATAGGCCACAAGCTGAAAAAACTGATGTGTTGGAGACGTGATGAGCAATCAAGAACAAGAGTTGGAACAGAGTGCAGAGCTGATCAATGAAGAGCAGCGGACTCCGGATGTCGCTGAACCCGCAGTTGCCACTGATGAGCTCTCTGCCCTGCAACAGCAATTGGCTACCGCAGTGGCTGCAGCGCAAGAAGAAAAAGATCGGGCATTGCGCATTGCCGCTGAGATGGAAAACCTGCGCCGTCGTTCGGCTCAGGATGTCGAAAAGGCTCACAAGTTTGCCTTGGAAAAGTTTGCCGGCGAGCTGTTGCCTGTGATTGATAGCCTGGAGCGTGCGCTGGAGCTGGCCGATCGCGACAACGAGACCCTCAAGCCGATGATGGAAGGGGTTGAGTTGACACTGCGGGCCATGTTGACCACGGTCGGCAAGTTCGGTGTCGAGCAGGTGAACCCTATGGGCGATGCCTTCGATCCGAACCGCCATCAGGCGATTAGCATGGTGGAAAATGGCAACGTGGCCCCGAACTCGGTGATGGCGGTCATGCAAAAGGGCTATGAGCTCAATGGTCGGGTCATTCGTCCGGCTATGGTGATGGTGGCGCGGGCTCCGGCTGCCAGCGTTGACACGCAAGCCTGAGTTAGCTCCTGGTTGGATTGAAAAACCCACCATTTGGTGGGTTTTTTTATCGGGGGCTCTTGAAGGTGTCAGAAACACCCCCATATCTGGGACAAGGACAGAGTCCGGGACGAAAAAAGTGATGTGCGGTGATTGAAAATCCGAACTCACACCCCCACTTACTGTGACAGAGACAAGTTAAACGCATTTTTTTGCAGATTTTCGGAGATTTAAAATGGGTAGAATCATCGGTATTGACCTGGGTACGACCAACTCTTGTGTTGCCATTCTGGATGGTGACCACGCTCGCGTGATCGAAAACGCCGAAGGCGATCGTACAACTCCGTCCATCATTGCTTACGCCGATGACGGTGAAATCCTGGTCGGCCAGCCGGCTAAGCGTCAGGCGGTTACCAACCCGAAGAACACGCTGTTCGCCATCAAGCGTCTGATTGGCCGCCGCTTCGAAGATGAAGAAGTACAGCGCGACCTGAAGATCATGCCGTTTGGCATCACCCGCGCCGACAATGGCGATGCTTGGGTTGAAGTCAAAGGCAAGAAGATGGCACCGCCGCAAATTTCAGCCGAAGTGCTGAAGAAGATGAAGAAGACTGCCGAAGACTTCCTGGGTGAGCCAGTGACCGAAGCGGTTATCACAGTTCCGGCTTATTTCACCGATGCTCAGCGTCAGGCGACCAAGGATGCTGGCCGTATCGCCGGTCTGGAAGTCAAGCGCATCATCAACGAACCGACTGCCGCGGCATTTGCTTATGGTGTCAACAAGGTTAAGGGCGAGCGCAAGGTTGCCGTTTATGACCTGGGTGGCGGTACTTTCGATATCTCCATCATCGAAATTGATGAAGTGGATGGTGAGACCACCTTCGAAGTTCTTTCCACCAATGGTAATACCCACTTGGGTGGTGAAGACTTCGACAACCGCCTGATCAACTATCTGGTAGACGAGTTCAAGCGTGAACAGGGCATGGACTTGCGCAACGACATGCTGGCGCTGCAACGTCTGAAAGAAGCGGCTGAAAAGGCCAAGATTGAGCTCTCTTCTGCGCAACAGACCGACGTCAACCTGCCGTACATCACGGCTGACCAGACGGGTCCGAAGCACATGAACATCAAGGTGACCCGCTCCAAGCTGGAATCCTTGGTAGAAGATATGGTCAAGGACTCTCTGGAGCCGGTACGCATCGCACTGAAGGATTCCGGTCTGTCTGTCTCTGAAATTGACGACGTGATCCTGGTCGGTGGCCAGACTCGTATGCCAATGGTACAGAAGGCAGTCTCTGACTTCTTCGGCAAAGAGCCGCGTAAGGACGTGAACCCGGATGAAGCGGTCGCCATGGGCGCGGCTATCCAGGGTGGCGTACTGGCCGGTGAAAAGCATGACGTGCTGCTGCTGGACGTTACCCCGCTGTCACTGGGTATCGAAACCATGGGTAGCGTGATGACTGCGCTCATCGAGAAGAACACCACGATCCCGACCAAGAAGTCTCAGGTATTCTCGACTGCCGATGACAACCAGTCTGCCGTGACTATCCATGTGCTGCAGGGTGAGCGTAAGCGTGCCAGCGACAACAAGTCACTGGGTCAGTTCAACCTGGAAGGCATTCGTCCGGCACCGCGTGGTCTGCCGCAGATCGAAGTTACTTTCGACATCGATGCCGACGGTATCCTGCATGTGTCCGCCAAGGACAAGGACACCGGCAAAGAGCAGAAGATCACCATCCAGGCCTCTTCAGGTCTCTCTGATGAAGAGATCCAACGCATGGTTCGTGAAGCCGAAGTCAATGCGGCGGAAGATAAGAAGTTCGAAGAGATGGTCCATGCTCGCAACCAGGCTGATGCGCTGATCCACGCGACTCGCAAGCAGATCACCGAAGCCGGTGAAGCCCTGCCAAGCGATGAGAAGCAGAAGATCGAAGAGGCTATCAAGGCGCTGGAAGATGCGACCAAGGGTGATGACAAGTCAGTCATCGAAGCCAAGCAGCAAGAGCTGATGACTGTGGCACAAAAGCTGATGGAGATTGCTCAGCAGCAGGCACAACATCAGGCTCATGCCCAAGGTGACGCTGGTCAGCAACAGGCCAAGCCGCAGGATGATGTGGTTGATGCCGAGTTCGAAGAAGTAAAAGATGACAAAAAGTAATAGTTGCCGGGTTGTTCGGTAGCCAAAAACGGGCGTTGGGCAACCAACGCCCGTCTGTGTATCCATCAGCACGGATTTAAGAAGACATGTCAAAACGCGACTTTTATGAAGTACTGGGTGTAGAGCGCACTGCCGAAGATCGCGAGATCAAGAAGGCATACAAGCGCTTGGCGATGAAGTTCCACCCCGATCGCAACCGTGAAGACCCTCAGGCGGAAGAGAAGTTCAAAGAGGTCAAAGAGGCCTATGAGATCCTGACCGATCCGCAAAAACGTGCGGCCTACGACAAGTACGGCCATGCCGGGGTCGATCCGAGCATGGGCGCCGGGGCCGGTGGTTTTGGTGGCGGTGGTGCCGACTTCGGTGACATCTTTGGTGATGTGTTTGGCGACATCTTTGGTGGTGGCGGTCGTCGTCAGCAACGCGCCTCTCGCGGTGCCGATTTGCGTTACAACATGGAGTTGTCGCTGGAAGAGGCTGTGCGTGGCGTCAGCAAAGAGATCAAGGTTCCGACCTTGGTTGGTTGCGACGAGTGCCATGGCTCTGGTGCCAAGGCTGGAACCCAGCCGCAGACCTGTCCAACCTGTCATGGCAGCGGCCAGGTGCAGATGCGTCAGGGCTTCTTTGCGGTGAGCCAGGCTTGTCCGCATTGCCGCGGTAAGGGCAAGATCATCAAGGATCCATGCCGCAAGTGTCACGGTGAAGGGCGTTATCAGAAGACCAAGACTCTGAATGTGAAGATCCCGGCCGGGGTTGATACCGGGGACCGGATCCGCCTGGCGGGCGAAGGTGAAGCCGGAGAGTTTGGCGCACCAGCTGGTGATCTCTATGTGCAGGTCCACGTCAAGGAGCACCCGATTTTCGTGCGTGACGGTAACAACCTGTACTGTGAAGTGCCAATCAGCTTTACCTCGGCGGCCTTGGGAGGCGAGGTCGAAGTGCCGACCCTCGAAGGGCGCGTGATGCTGAAGATACCGTCAGAAACTCAGACTGGCCGTATGTTCCGCATGCGGGGCAAGGGGGTTCGTTCCTTGCGCTCTGGCGCCGAAGGCGATCTGATCTGCAAGGCTGTGGTCGAGACGCCGGTCAACTTGAGCGATGAACAAAAAGAGTTGCTCAAACAGTTTGAAGAGTCGCTCAATGGCGCCGAGATCAAGCTGCACAAGCCGAAGGCTCAAGGCTTCTTCGACGGCGTGAAGCGCTTTTTTGACGATCTGACTAGCTAGAGCGTCGCGGTTCGGGGGTGATCTCCCGAGGCATTCATATTAGAATGCTGTCAAAGGTTGATGGATGTCTGCCCGAACTGGTGTCGGGCAGACATTTATTTTTTCGGATCAAGCCATTGTGAAATAGGGTTAGCGTATGAATCAAACCCCAATGACGGTTCGTGGCGCAGAGAAACTGCGTGAAGAATTGGAATATCTGAAGAGCGATCTGCGTCCGAAGATTATCGAAGCGATTGCCGAGGCTCGTGCCCATGGCGATCTCAAGGAAAATGCGGAGTACCATGCCGCTCGTGAGCAACAGGGTTTCTGTGAGGGTCGCATTCAGGACATCGAAGGCAAGCTTTCCAAGGCGCAAGTCATTGACGTGACCAAGCTGGCGAACACCGGGCGGGTCGTATTCGGTGCAACAGTGACTGTGCTCAAGAGCGATACGGAAGAAGAGATCACCTACCGCATCGTCGGTGACGATGAAGCCGACATCAAGGTGGGTCTCATCTCGATCAATTCACCGATCGCCCGTGGCCTCATCGGCAAGGAAGTTGACGATGTCGCCATCATCAAGACACCGGCTGGTGATGTGGAATACGAAATCCTCGAGGTTAAGTACCTCTAAAGCGGTTTTCGCTAGAATGCAAAAGGGGGCCTTGCTTGGCCCCCTTTTTACGAGATCAGGTGTTTATTTGCGTGGTAGGTTGAACTTGCTCTCTTCAGCCTGGCGGAATAGGGTCAACATATTCCCCATCATTTGCACCTGTTCGGCGCGGCTTTCGCGCAATATGGCTTGAGCGATCAGTTGTTTGGTCTCACGATCTTCACCGGCGACTCTCACCTTGATCAATTCATGGTGAGCCAGAGCCGCGTCGATCTCGGCCAACACACCCTCGGTCAGGCCATGCTGGCCGAGCATCACCACTGGCTTGAGGCTATGGGCAAGACCTTTGAGGTATTGCTTCTGTTTGGTCGTCAGATTCATGGCTATTTCTTCATTGGTCAGGGTTGAAAGGGGCGTATTCTACCCCCATATCCTGACTAATACTAATAGCCTTTAGGGTTAGAGTAGTAATTCATCATGAGTAAAAAAAAGCGTACTCCCAGCTCTACACGCTGGTTAAAAGAGCACTTCGATGACAAATATGTGCAAAAGGCGCAAAAGTTAGGTTTGCGTTCCCGTGCCGTATTCAAGATCGACGAGATCCAATTGAAGGACAAGCTGATCAAGCCCGGCATGACGATCGTCGATCTCGGTGCTGCGCCGGGTGGCTGGTCGCAATTTGCCGTGGAGCAGGTCGGTGACAAGGGGCGGGTTATCGCGTGCGATATTCTGCCGATGGATCCGATTGCCGGTGTCGACTTTCTGCAGGGCGATTTCCGCGAAGAGGCGGTTCTAGCCGCTTTGCTGGAGCGGGTTGGGGATGCCAAGGTCGATGTGGTTCTGTCCGATATGGCTCCGAATATGTCGGGCACTCCGGCCGTTGATCAGCCGCGCTCCATCTACCTGATTGAGCTGGCACTGGATATGTGTAAAGAGGTGCTGGCTCCCAATGGCAGTTTCGTCGTCAAGGTATTCCAGGGCGTTGGCTCGGAAGAGTATCTCAAGGCAGTTCGTGAATTGTTCAAGGTGGTCAAGGTCCGTAAACCAGATTCGTCCCGGGCGCGATCACGAGAAGTCTACATTGTGGCTACAGGTTTTAAACTGTAGTAACCTGACGGCAGACCCTGGCCATCACATTGCGAGGTTAACGATTTGAGTGATATGGCGAAAAACCTGATTCTTTGGCTGGTCATTGCAGTTGTCCTGATGTCCCTGTTCCAAAGCTTCAGTCCCAGTGACAGCTCAGGCCGCCAGCTGGACTACACCTCTTTTGTCCGAGATGTATCTCAAGGGCAGGTTCGTGAGGTCCGCATCAATGGCAAGGTGATCAATGGCGTCAAGCGCAATGGGGACAAGTTCCTGACGGTTATTCCGATCCCGGATAACAACCTGATCAACGATCTCCTCAAGTATGACGTCAAGGTGCTCGGCGAGAAGCCGGAAGAGCCGAGTCTGCTGGGCTCCATCTTCATCTCCTGGTTCCCGATGCTGTTGTTGATCGGTGTCTGGGTCTTCTTCATGCGCCAGATGCAGGGCGGTGGTGGCAAGGGGGCTATGTCCTTCGGCAAGAGCCGCGCTCGCCTGATGGGTGAAGATCAGATCAAGACGACCTTTGCTGACGTTGCCGGTTGCGACGAAGCGAAGGAGGATGTCAAGGAGCTGGTCGATTACCTCAAAGACCCGTCTCGCTTCCAGAAATTGGGTGGCAAGATCCCCAAGGGCATTCTGATGGTCGGTCAGCCTGGTACTGGTAAGACTCTGCTGGCCAAGGCGATTGCCGGTGAAGCCAAGGTGCCGTTCTTCTCGATCTCCGGCTCTGACTTCGTCGAAATGTTCGTCGGCGTGGGTGCTTCACGGGTTCGTGACATGTTCGAGCAGGCCAAAAAGTCGGCTCCGTGCATCATCTTCATCGATGAAATCGATGCCGTTGGTCGTCAGCGAGGTGCCGGTCTGGGCGGTGGTCACGATGAGCGCGAACAGACCCTGAACCAGATGCTGGTCGAGATGGATGGCTTTGAGGGGCATGAGGCGGTCATCGTCATCGCTGCCACTAACCGTCCGGATGTTCTGGATCCTGCATTGCTGCGACCGGGTCGTTTTGACCGTCAGGTGGTGGTCGGCTTGCCGGATGTTCGTGGTCGTGAGCAGATCCTCAAGGTGCATATGCGCAAGGTGCCTCTGGGGGATGATGTCAATGCATCTGTCATCGCTCGTGGTACTCCTGGATTCTCCGGTGCTGACTTGGCCAACCTGGTCAACGAAGCGGCTCTGTTTGCCGCACGCTTCAACAAGCGTCTGGTCAGCATGAACGAGTTTGAACGGGCGAAAGACAAGATCATGATGGGCGCCGAGCGCAAGTCGATGGTCATGACGGAAAGTGAAAAGGAGATGACGGCCTATCACGAGGCAGGACATGCCATCGTCGGTCGCATGGTGCCGGATCACGACCCCGTTTATAAGGTTTCCATCATTCCGCGTGGTCGAGCCCTGGGTGTCACCATGTATCTGCCTGAGCAGGATCGCTGGAGCCACTCCAAGCAGTATCTGGAGTCGATGATCTCCAGCCTCTACGGCGGTCGGATTGCCGAAGAGATCATCTATGGTCGTGAGAAGATGACGACCGGAGCCTCTAACGACATCGAGCGTGCCACCGATATCGCCCGCAAGATGGTGACTCAGTGGGGCATGTCTGAAGAGATGGGCCCGATGCTGTATGCCGAAGAGGAGGGCGAGGTGTTCCTCGGCCGCTCGATGGCCAAGGCCAAGCACATGTCGGATGACACGGCGCGGGCTATCGATGCCGAGATCAAGCACGTCATCAACCGTAACTACGACAGAGCCAAGCACATATTGATGGACAACCTCGACATTCTGCATGCGATGAAAGATGCGCTGATGAAGTACGAGACCATAGATGCCAAGCAGATCGATGATTTGATGGCGCGAGTGGAGGTGCGCTTGCCTGCGGACTACGGTCGTGATGATACCGCTGCGGCGGCGAGCGAGGAGTCTGTTGCCGAGGTCGCCGAAGCTACGGATGCCGAGCCTGTAGACGCTGCTAAGGCTCAGGATGACGAGTCGAAGAAAGATGATCAGACTCTGAACTGATGCTGCTGTTGAAAGCCAACCCCGAGCCTGCCTCGGGGTTTTTCTTTGGAGAATTTCCGTATGTTGTTGCATAGCAAGGGGCGAACCCTTGGTCTGTCGCGTCCCCAGGTCATGGGCATTCTGAATGTAACTCCCGACTCCTTTTCTGATGGTTCCCGTTATCAGCAATTGGATGTGGCGCTGCGTCATGCCAGCCAGATGGTGCAAGCGGGTGCCACCCTGATCGATATCGGTGGTGAATCGACCCGTCCGGGGGCGGCTGATGTATCGTTAGAGCAGGAGCTTGAACGTGTGGTTCCGGTGGTTGAGCGGTTAGCCGCTGAGCTGGATGTCTGGATCTCGGTCGATACCTATAAGGCCGAAGTCATGACGGCTACCATGGGTGCTGGGGCTCACCTGATCAATGATATTCGCGCCTTGGAGGCTCCCGGTGCTTTGGCGGCAGCGGCCGAGGCGGGAGTTCCTGTCTGCCTGATGCATATGCAGGGTGCCCCGCGAACCATGCAACTGGCTCCCCATTATGAAAATCTGCTGGGCGAGATCCACGACTACTTCGAGCAACGGATTGCGGCCTGTGTCGCCGCCGGAATTCCCCATGAGCGGCTTATCCTGGATCCGGGGTTCGGCTTTGGTAAGACTCTGGATCAAAACTACGAGCTTCTGGCTCGCATGGATGAGTTTGCTGACTTTGGACTGCCGCTGCTGGCCGGTTTGTCACGCAAATCCATGATTGGCCAGTTACTGGATCGTCCCGTCGACGAGCGTTTAGCGGGAAGTCTAGCGCTTGCCCTCTATGCTTATACGCGCGGTGCGCATATTATCCGGGTGCATGACGTGAAGGAGACAGTGGATGCGCTTCGTGTCTTCGCTTACGCAGACCAGTTCAGAACACAGAGATGATAATAAATTTATGAGCAGAAAATATTTCGGCACGGATGGTGTCCGCGGCCTGGTTGGTCAGTTTCCGATCACCCCTGATTTTGTCATGAAGTTAGGCTGGGCCGCTGGCAAAGTGTTGGCCAAGCAGGGAACCCGCAAGGTGTTGATTGGTAAAGATACCCGGATTTCAGGCTATATGCTGGAGTCGGCGCTGGAGGCTGGACTCTCGGCGGCTGGCATCAAGGCTGTCTTGTTAGGCCCGATGCCGACACCGGCCGTTGCCTACCTCACGCGCGCGTTCCGTGCCGAGGCCGGGGTCGTTATCAGTGCCTCTCATAACCCCTACTACGATAACGGCATCAAGTTCTTCTCCCAAGATGGCACCAAGCTACCCGATGAGGTGGAGTCTGAGATTGAAGCTGCTCTCGATCTGCCGATGAGTTGCGTCGAGTCGGCGCGTCTGGGTAAGGCCAGCCGCATTGATGATGCGCCAGGCCGCTACATCGAATATTGCAAGAGCTCCTTCCCGGGCGAGTTGAGCCTGGATGGGCTGAAAATTGTGCTGGACTGTGCCCATGGTGCCACCTATCACATCGCCCCCTCGGTGTTCCGGGAGTTGGGAGCCGAAGTCGTGGTGATGGGGTGTGCGCCGGATGGTCTCAACATCAATGCCGGGGTCGGCTCTACCGAGCCGGAGGCTCTGGTGGCCAAGGTGCTTGAAGAGCAAGCCGATCTGGGTATTGCCTTCGATGGTGATGGTGACCGGGTGATGATGGTCGACCAGCAGGGCTATCTCATCGACGGTGATGAAATTCTCTATATGATTGCCCGTGATCAGCAGGAGCGTGGTCAGTTGGTGGGTGGCGTGGTCGGCACCCAGATGACCAACCTGGGTCTGGAACTCGCACTGCAGGAGCTGGGCATTGAATTTTGTCGCGCCAAGGTGGGTGACCGCTACGTGATGGAGATGCTCAAAGAGCGTGGCTGGCGTCTGGGGGGGGAAAACTCGGGCCATGTTATCTGCCTGGATCATGCAACGACGGGTGATGGCATAGTGGCTGCCCTGCAGGTGCTGAAGGCCATGGTCCATGCAGGTTGTGACTTGCAAACCCTGCGCTCTGGCATGAAGAAGTTCCCGCAGATCCTGGTTAATGTCCGCTTTGCCTCCAGCCAGGATCCGACGCAGGATCAGGCGGTGCTTGCTTCCGTTGCCGCCGCTGAAGCTGAACTGGCCGGGCGTGGTCGCGTGCTGCTGCGCAAGTCGGGGACTGAGCCACTGATCCGTGTCATGGTCGAGGGTGAAGAGGCCGCTCAGGTGAGCTCGCTTGCTCATGCCATTGCCGAACAGGTCAAACTGGTCTGCTAAAGGGCTGTAGCACTCGATTTGCTGCGACAGAAAGGGAACCTCGGTTCCCTTTCTGTTTTTGTGCCGCCAAACTCCATTCAGGCGTGTTTGCTTCGCCAATAGGCTGGCTTTCGCGAACTCCAAACGATGGTTGCTTTGCTAGGTTCCTGTTTTGCCGAGAAAATGCGCAAACAGACCCGAATTGGAAAAAACTGCTTGTCAGTCGGGATCGGGCTGGATAGTATTAGCCCCGCTCCTGAACTGGCGCTGTTTTTAGTGTCGCTGTTCGGTTGAGTGATGCTGTGAGTGGTGGAACCACGCAGAACAGGTTTAATAGGCGCGACCTCATCGTGGCCTGCGATCTGGGAAAACCGGATCGGTGCCTTGCTGGCACAGCCCGACATCGATATGTCGATATACATCTGCAAGTCAGCTTAAGGTGTGATTATGTACGAGATTTTGTTGGTTGTTTATCTGCTGGTTGCCATGGCAATCATCGGCCTGGTGCTGGTGCAGCAGGGTAAAGGTGCAAGCATGGGTGCCTCGTTCGGTGCCGGTGCATCCAACACCGTCTTCGGTTCGTCAGGTTCAGGTAACTTCATGACGCGAGCTACCGCAATCCTGGCAACAATTTTCTTTGTCGTCAGTCTGGTTCTCGGGGCTCTGAGTCACGATCGTAACAAGCCTGCCGAGAATTGGGATGATTTGTCCAAGCCTGCTGCTGTTGAACAGGTGAAGGAAAAGGTTGCTGAAGCGCCGGTTAAGAAAGACGCTGACGTACCAAACTAAGTTTTAAATGCCCAGCTGGTGGAATTGGTAGACACGCTATCTTGAGGGGGTAGTGCTTTCGGGCGTGCGGGTTCAAGTCCCGCGCTGGGCACCAATGTGTTAGTAGTGAGTCGCTTTGCTTGAAGCCTGATAGGCAAGCGACTATAATCTCGCACGATTTCGGACGCGGGGTGGAGCAGCCTGGTAGCTCGTCGGGCTCATAACCCGAAGGTCGTCGGTTCAAATCCGGCCCCCGCAACCAATTTCAGTCACGTCCTTACTGCGAACAGTGAGGACGGTCGCCGCGAGACGACAATCAGGGTCATGTTGTAAGCCCCGATTTGAATAATCGGGGCTTTTTGTTATCCGCGATTTGCGGCTTCAGTCGAAGCTCGAATCATAGTACAGGGCTTCATGCCCTTTTTTCATTTATGGAGGGTCGCATTGGCTACGTTGGAACAACGACTAACCGAGATGTTGGAAAGTCCGATCGAGTCATTGGGATTCGAACTCTGGGGTATTGAATTTGTCCGCGCTGGCAAACACTCGACCCTGCGTGTTTTCATTGACCATGAGAATGGCATTGCTGTCGACAACTGCGTCGAAGTCAGCCATCAGGTCAGCAGTATCCTCGACGTCGAGGATCCGATCTCCACAGAATATAATCTGGAGGTCTCTTCTCCTGGGATGGATCGTCTCCTGTTCAAACCCAGTCAATACGAAAAATATCTAGGCGAGCAGGTTAGCCTGACGCTGCGAATGGCGGTGAATAATCGTCGCAAATACAAGGGTGTTATCACGCGCATCGAGGGTGAGATGTTGGTCCTCGTCGTGGATGGTAATGAAGAAACGGTTGCCTTTGCCAATATTCAGCAGGCAAATCTGGTTCCGAACTTTGACTAACGAGGCTGTCGGAGATGAATAAAGAGATTTTGGCAGTTGTAGAAGCGGTGTCTAACGAAAAGGCCGTGCCCCGTGAGAAGATCTTCCAGGCTTTGGAAACGGCACTGGCAACTGCAACGAAGAAGAAAAACGAGAACGATATCGACGTGCGCGTCTGTATCGACCGCAAGACTGGCGACTACGAAACTTTCCGCCGCTGGCAGGTCGTCGATGTTCAAGGTCAATTGGAAAATCCGTACCGTGAAATTACTCTGGACGCGGCTCGCGTCGAAGAGCCGGAAATTCAGATTGGCGAATTCATCGAGGATCAGATTGACTCTGTAACTTTCGACCGCATAACCACTCAGACCGCCAAGCAGGTTATCGTGCAGAAGGTGCGCGAGGCGGAGCGGGCTCAGGTTGTTGAGCAGTTCAAGGATCAAGAAGGCACCATCATCACGGCTGTGGTAAAGAAGCAGAACCGCGATAATGTCATCGTCGATCTGGGCAGCAATGCCGAAGGGGTTCTCTACCGCGATGATATGCTGCCGCGTGAGTCCTTCCGTCCGGGGGATCGCGTTCGTGGTCTGTTGGCTGCTGTGCGTCCGGAAGCTCGTGGCTCTCAGCTGTTCATCAGCCGCTCGTGCTCCGAGTTCCTCATCGAACTGTTCCGCATCGAAGTACCTGAAATCGGTGAAGAGATCATCGAAATCAAGGGTGCTGCCCGTGACCCGGGTTCTCGCGCCAAGATTGCCGTGAAGACCAACGATCGCCGTATCGATCCGGTTGGCGCTTGCGTTGGTATGCGCGGTGCCCGTGTGCAGGCTGTCTCCGGTGAGCTGGGTGGCGAACGCATCGATATCGTGTTGTGGGATGATAATCCTGCCCAATACGTCATCAATGCCATGGCGCCGGCCGATGTTGCCTCCATCATTGTGGATGAAGACAACCACACCATGGATATCGCGGTCATCTCCAGCAATCTGGCTCAAGCCATCGGTCGCAACGGTCAAAACGTGCGCCTGGCTTCTCAGCTGACTGGCTGGGAGCTGAACGTGATGACAGTTGAAGACATGCAAGCCAAGCACCAGGCAGAGAAGGATCGCATCCTGAATCTGTTTACTCAGTCACTCGATATCGATGACGAGTTTGCCGAAGTGCTGATCGATGAAGGTTTCTCGACTCTCGAAGAGATCGCCTATGTACCGATCAACGAACTGCTTTCCATCGATGGTTTTGATGAAGGCACAGTTGAAGAGTTGCGTGGCCGCGCCAAGCAGGCGCTGAGTACCCGTGCACTGGCCAAGGAAGAGTCTTTCGAAGGGGTTGAACCTGCCGAAGATCTCCTGTCATTGAAGGGGTTGAGCCGTGAACTGGCCTACATGCTGGCCGCTCGCGGCGTTGGCACGCTGGAAGATCTGGCAGAGCAAGGAATCGACGATCTGATGGGGATCGACGGAATGACCGAAGATAAGGCGGGCCAACTCATCATGGCTGCTCGCAATATCTGTTGGTTCGGTGAGCAGGCCGAATAAACTGCGGAGGTAATGAATGTCAGAAGTATCCGTAACACAACTGGCCACCGACATTGACACATCAGTTGAGCGTCTTCTTCAGCAGTTTTCTGCAGCAGGGCTCAGCAAGTCGGTGGATGATATGGTCAGCGAAGACGAAAAGCAGACCCTGTTGAATCATCTGAAAAAGCAGCACGGTGGCGGTGACGAAGCCGAGCCGAAGCGTATGACGCTGCAGCGCAAAACGAAAAGCACCTTGAGTGTTCAGGGCGCTGGTGGTAAGAACAAGTCCGTGCAGGTTGAAGTGCGCAAGTCCCGCACCTATGTCCGCCGCTCCTCAGCCGAGGAAGAGGCGAAGGCCGCTGAAGAGCAGGCACAGCGTGAAGCTGAAGAGGCCGCCCGCAAGGCAGCCGAAGCAGAAGCCAGAGCCAAGGCAGAAGCCGAAGCCAAGGCCAAGGCGGAAGCCAAGGCCAAGGCAGACGCCGACGCGAAGGAAAAGGCCCGCAAGGCGGTGAACAGTAACGAAACTGACGCCGAGAGAAAGGCTCGCCAAGAGGCAGAAGAGATGGCCAAGCGTGAAGAAGATGCTCTGAAACGTCAGCAAGAGCAAGAAGCTCGCCGCAAGGTTGAAGAAGAAGCTGCGCGTGTCGCTGAAGAGGCCAAGCGCCTGGCCGAAGAGAACAGTGCTCGTTGGGCAGAAGAAGAAGCTGCACGTCGTAAAGCCGAAGAGCAAGACGATGATGCTGCAACCACTTCGACCTTTGTCAAAGAGGCTGAAGCTCAGCGCGAACGCGAAGAAGAAGCGCGTAATCGTCGCCGTGGTGTGGTCAAGAAGGCGAAGAGCCGTGAAGACGATGCCCGTGAAGAGCGCAACTCCCGTCAACGCAAGGGTAAGCGCAGCAAGAGCTCTATCCAGCATGGCTTTAACAAGCCAGTCCAACCGGTTGCCCGCGATGTGGTGATCGGCGAGACCGTTACCGTTGGCGAATTGGCTGCCAAGATGGCCGTCAAGGGTGTCGAAGTCATCAAGGTGATGATGAAGATGGGTGCGATGGCAACCATCAACCAGGTTATCGATCAGGAAACTGCGCAGCTGGTGGCCGAAGAGATGGGCCATAAGGTTATTCTGCGTCGTGAGAACGAACTGGAAGAAGCCGTGATGCAAGACCGTGACTCGACTGCCAAGGCAGAAGGTCGCGCGCCTGTCGTCACCATCATGGGTCACGTCGACCATGGTAAGACTTCTCTGCTCGACTACATCCGTAAGGCCAAGGTTGCCGCGGGTGAAGCCGGTGGCATTACCCAGCATATCGGTGCTTACCATGTCGAAACCGACAATGGCATGATCACCTTCCTGGATACCCCGGGTCACGCCGCGTTTACTGCGATGCGTGCTCGTGGTGCCAAGGCAACCGATATCGTGGTTCTGGTCGTTGCTGCCGACGACGGCGTCATGCCGCAAACCATCGAAGCTATCCAGCATGCGACTGCCGGTAATGTGCCGCTGGTTGTTGCTGTGACCAAGGTGGACAAGCCGACTGCCGAGCCGATGCGTGTCATGACCGAATTGACCCGTTACGGTGTCGTTGCCGAAGACCTCGGTGGTGAGCACCAGTTCGTCAAGGTTTCAGCCAAGACGGGCGAAGGGATCGACGATCTGCTGAACGCCATCCTGCTGCAATCTGAAGTTCTCGAACTGACTGCCGTCCGTGATGCCATGGCCAGCGGTGTGGTTATTGAATCCCGTCTCGACAAGGGACGTGGTCCGGTTGCTACCGTTCTGGTTCAAGAAGGTACTCTGCGTCAGGGCGACATTGTTCTGTGCGGCTTCGAATATGGCCGTGTGCGTGCGATGCGTGACGAGCTGGGTCGTGATGTCAAGGAAGCGGGTCCTTCCATTCCGGTGGAGATCCTCGGTCTGTCAGGTGTGCCTGCGGCCGGTGATGAAGCGACCGTCGTGCGTGACGAGAAGAAGGCCCGTGAAGTGGCTCTCTATCGTCAAGGCAAGTTCCGTGACGTCAAGCTGGCGCGTCAGCAGAAGGCCAAGCTGGAAAACATGTTCTCCAGCATGGGCGACGGCGAAGTCTCCGAACTCAACGTGGTCCTCAAGGCCGACGTACAGGGTTCTACCGAAGCCATTTGTGACTCCTTGCTGAAGCTCTCTACCGATGAAGTGAAGGTGAAGATCATTGGTTCCGGGGTCGGTGGTATCACCGAAACCGACGCCAGCCTGGCTGCGGCGTCCAACGCCATCATCCTCGGCTTCAACGTCCGTGCCGATGCCTCTGCTCGTCGCGTCATCGACGCCGAGAGCATTGACCTGCGTTACTACTCCGTCATCTATGACTTGATCGACGAAGTGAAGCAGGCCATGAGCGGTATGTTGGCTCCGGAGTTCAAGCAACAGATCATCGGTCTGGCCGAAGTCCGCGACGTGTTCAAGTCGCCGAAGTTCGGTGCTGTCGCTGGCTGTATGGTTACCGAAGGTCTCGTCAAGCGCAGCAACCCGATCCGTGTGTTGCGTGACAACGTGGTTATCTATGAAGGCGAACTGGAATCCCTGCGTCGCTTCAAGGATGACGTTGCCGAAGTCAAGAATGGTTACGAATGTGGTATCGCGGTGAAGAACTACAACGACGTTCGTACCGGTGACCAGATCGAAGTGTACGAGATTGTCGAGATCCAACGTACTCTGTAATCTTCAAGAGGGGGCGTTCCGCCCCCTTTTCGTTCAGGAGCCATGAATGGCAAAAGAATTTAGTCGTGCCCGTCGCGTTGCCCAGCAGTTGCAACGGGAAGTGGCCGTGATCTTACAACGTGAGGTCAAGGATCCGCGCATTGGCATGGTGACGGTTTCCGATGTCGAATTATCCGGTGATCTGCAGCACGCCAAGATTTTCGTGACCTTCCTCAATTATGGTGGGCAAGATGCCGATCAAACTGAGGCGCAGCGCATCGAATCAGGCTTGAAGGGCTTGACCGAAGCCGCAGGTTATATTCGTATTCTGTTGGGGAAGGCCATGCAGTTGCGGGTTGTGCCCGAATTGCGGTTTGCCTATGACAAAACATTGGTTGAAGGGATGAGAATCTCCAACCTGGTTAGTAACACAATTCGTGATGACGAAGAGCGTTTGAACGCCGGCAGTCAGAGCGAGGAGGAAAAAGACTAAAGATGTCTCGACGACGTCGCTTCAAAGGCCGTGATGTTCACGGCATCCTGTTGCTGGCCAAGCCCAGCGGCATTACGTCCAATGATGCGTTACAGCAAGTTAAACGCATCTATAACGCCGCCAAGGCTGGACACACGGGAGCTCTGGATCCATTGGCTACCGGCATGTTGCCGATCTGCCTGGGTGAGGCTACCAAATTTTCCCAATTCCTGCTGGATGCCGATAAGCGCTACCAGGTAACCGCCAAGCTCGGTGAGCGAACCAATACCAGCGATGCCGATGGTACCGTCATCAGCACCCGACCGGTTCGTGTCAGCGATGACCAGCTGCAAGAGGCTCTTGCCCGCTTCCGCGGCGATAGTCTGCAAGTTCCGTCCATGTTCTCTGCATTGAAGCATCAGGGTAAACCCCTGTATGAATATGCGCGTGAAGGGATCGAGGTCGAGCGTGAGGCGCGCCCAATCACAGTCTATGAGCTGAACCTGCTCGAGTTCGCGGGTGACAAGCTGGTGCTGGATATTCACTGCTCCAAGGGCACCTATATTCGGACCATCATCGATGACTTGGGTGAGCTGTTGGGTTGTGGTGCACACGTTACCCAGCTGCATCGGAGTCAGGTGGCACGTTATCCGGCGGAGCGCATGCTGACGCTGGAACAACTGCAGACCATCTTTGAACGCTGCAAGTCAGAAGGGCGTCCGCCGCGTGAAGAGCTGGATCCGCTGCTGCTGTCAATGGATACCGCCGTTGACTCTCTGCCGGAGGTCAACATGTCGGCCATAGTGGCCAGCTATGTCAATCAAGGCCAAGCGGTGCAGGTACCGAATGTGCCGCTTGACGGTTTCGTGCGGATGACAGTTGGCGAAGCGCGCGAGTTTATCGGCGTGGGCGAAATCGACGACGATGGCAAGGTGGCTCCGCGTCGCCTGGTGCGCATCGGCAGCGAAGACGACGACGAATAAACCACGACAAGGCTTGCGACCTGTCTATGGCTATGACAGAATGCCGCGTCCTATTTTCCCGCTGAAT
This sequence comes from Aeromonadaceae bacterium, assembly GCA_018059485.1. Lineage (GTDB taxonomy): Bacteria > Pseudomonadota > Gammaproteobacteria > Enterobacterales > Aeromonadaceae > Pseudaeromonas. The sequence goes on from JAGOXX010000021.1 coordinate 17,328, forward strand.
TAGTGATCGGCGGGAAATCACACTAAGCTGGAGAATCACTATGTCACTAAATGCAGAAATCAAAGCACAAATCGTTGCCGACAACGCTCGTGGTACCAATGACACTGGCTCACCAGAAGTCCAAGTGGCTCTGTTGACCGCTTCTATCAACCACCTGCAAGGTCACTTCGAAGTGCACAGCAAGGATCACCACGGTCGCCGTGGCCTGCTGCGTATGGTTTCCCAACGTCGTAAGCTGCTTGACTACCTGAAGCGTAAAGACGCTGCTCGTTACCAAGCTCTGATCCAGAAGCTGGGTCTGCGTCGCTAATCGACTGCAAAGCTTGCACGAAAAGTTTGCAAAAGGAGGCTTCGGCCTCCTTTTTTGT
>JAGOXX010000022.1 GCA_018059485.1 Aeromonadaceae bacterium
GATGGGGTCATTGCGCGGCACTGGGGCCAGCCTGCCCCACCAGTTGTACACGAAACTTCGACTCTATAGAGGCACACTATGATCAAGAAAATTGGTGTTCTGACCAGCGGTGGTGACTCACCAGGCATGAATGCGGCCATCCGTGCCGTGGTTCGTGCTGGTCTGGCAGCCGGTCTGGAAGTCTATGGCATCCGTGACGGTTACCTGGGTCTGCATCAGGATCGTATCAGCAAGCTGGAACGCCACAGCGTCTCCGACATGATCAACCGCGGTGGTACCTTCCTGGGCTCGGCACGTTTCCCAGCCTTCAAGGAAGAATCCGTCCGTCGCGAGGCGATCGAAAACCTGAAGAAGCACGGCATCGACGCCCTGGTGGTGATCGGTGGTGATGGTTCCTACATGGGCGCCAAGAAGCTGACCGAGATGGGTTATCCCTGCGTCGGTCTGCCGGGCACCATCGATAACGACATCGCCGGTACCGAATTCACCATCGGTTTTGATACCGCGTTGAACGTGGTCATGGAAGCCATCGATCGTCTGCGTGACACCTCCACCTCGCACAAGCGGATCTCGATTGTCGAAGTGATGGGCCGTCACTGTGGCGACCTGGCCATGTCTGCCGCCGTCGCGGGTGGTGCCGAGTACGTGATCGTTCCGGAGAAGGGCTTCGACAAGAATGCCCTGCTGGCCCAGATCGACGACGGCATTGCCAAGGGCAAGCGTCACGCCATGGTCACCATCTGTGAGCACGTCACCGACGTCAATGCCCTGGCCAAGGAGATCGAAGCCCACACCGGTCTCGAAACCCGCGCCACCATCCTGGGTCACATCCAGCGCGGCGGTAGCCCGACCGCACGTGACCGCATCATGGCCAGTCGCATGGGTGCCTACGCCGTCGAGCTGTTGCTCCAAGGCGTTGGCGGCCGCTGCATCGGCATGCAGCAAAACCAACTGGTGCACCACGACATCATCGATTGCATCGAGAACATGAAGCGTCCATTCGACGAAGAGATGTTCCAACTGAGCGACAAGCTGTTCTAAGCGCTCGTCAGTAAAAAAGAAGGAGGCCTGGGGCCTCCTTCTTGTTTTTCGGCTGACTCAGCTGGTTCCTAGGCTGACGCCTTCAGCAGGCCCCGCTCGGCAAATACCTGCTTGGCGGTGAACATGCCGTTGAGCGCCGCCGGGAAACCGGCATAGACGGCCATCTGGATGATCACCTCGACCAATTCCGCCTGACTGCAGCCGACATTGAGCGCGGCATGCAGATGAACCGCCAGCTGGGGTTGCGCGTTGCCCAGCGCCGTCAGGGCGGCCACCGTGGCCAGCTCCCGACTCTTCAGATCCAGTCCCGGACGGCGGTAAATATCGCCGAATGGAAACTCAATCGTGTAACGCGCCAGATCCGGCGCGACATCGGCCAGCGCCGCCAGCACCTTCTCTCCGGCTTCCCCATCGATCTGCGCCAACTGCTGCAAACCGGCTTGATAACGTTCGTCGCTCATCTCATCTCTCCTGTGTGATTATCAACTCAGGAGACGATAAGGGTTCGAGTGAACTCGAGGTCAAGGAGTGTTTGTCAATTGCTGCTGATAAAAGCTGATTTTTTCCTGCAAGGCCGTCAGATGACCCTGCTGTTCGTGGAGCCGCTGCGCCAACCGCTCGGCATGCTCGCTCAGAAGTGCCTGCCGCTCGAGCAAGGTTCCCTCACCCTGCTGACGCAGTTCAGCGTAGCGCAAGATGTCACGCAGGGGCATCTCGGTCGCCTTGAGCCGCTTGATGAAATTCACCCAGTCTAGTTCCAGCCGCCCATAATGGCGGTGGCCCGCCGCGGTTCGTGGCACCGGGCCCAGCAGACCAATCTGCTCGTAGTAGCGTAGCGTGTGCACCGTCAAGCCCGTCAGCGTCGCGAACTCCTGGATAGTCATGCCATCTGGCCCTTGTGTTCATTGATAAACAGCGACAAGAAGATCAAGGCACCGCCCAGAGCAAGTCGCAGCATATCGGCGCTATGATTCCAGATCATCAGGTTGACCAAGAGACCTGCCGGGATCAGAGCATTGTTCATGATGGCCAGCACCCCCGCATTGACTCGGGTTGCCCCCTTGTTCCACAAGAAATAACCCAGCCCGGAGGCTCCCGCGCCGAGCCACACCAGCAAGCCCCACTGCAGTGTGCTGGTCGGGTAACGGGGCGAGCCCAGCCACCACCAAGCCAAGCCGGCAACCAGAGTGGCACCGGCAAAGAAGCAGGCGAATACCTGGTGCTGCGGCAATGATGCTTTCTCTCGAGCCAGCAGCCACTTATAGCCGACCTGACCAAAGGCAAAGCAGAGATTGGCTCCCTGCACCACCAAAAAACCCAGCACATAATCCGAGGTCAGATGGTCATAGCGGATCACCGCCGCCCCCAGTACGGCCAGGAATGCCGTCAGCAGGTATTTGCCATGGAAGCGACGCGCCAGCAGGTCGTTCAACAAGGTGACATACAAAGGGGTAAAAATGGTGAAGATCAGCACCTCGGGCACGGTCAGCAGCAAAAACGAGTGGTAGTAGAAGAGGTACATGACACCAAGCTGGATGGCTCCGATACCCATCAATTGTCCAGCCAGCGCAGGACGCAAACTTCGCCAACGCAGAAATGGCAAAAAGACCAGTAGTGCCAGCAGAGTACGGGTTAACACCATGAAGTAGGCATCGACCTGCCCCGCCAGATAGACACCAATAAAACTGAAGGAAAACGCCCACAACAGGGTTACAAACGAAAGGTATGCCACGACAGACTCCTGAACGACAGAGGCTGCGATCATGCAATAGCCAGCCTCCGGGTACCAGTCACACGCACCAGCCATGGCAAACTCACCATTGACATCTGGTCATTTAACCAGCCAGTGCGTCATCACCACAACCACGAACAATCCCACGGCTACCGGAACAGAGGTTCGCTTGACCACCTCCACGGGTGAGACATGGCCCATACCCGCAGTCGCGACAATGACTGCAGATACCGGCGAGATAGTCCGGCCAAGATTCGAGGCCTGCAACACAGGGATCACCAGGTAGGCAGAGCTGACTCCCAGACTGGCCGCTAACTTGGGGATCAATTCGACAAAGGCATAGAAGGGGGCATTCCCGGAGCCGGTGGTAAAAGCCACCAGAGCGGTCAGCAGCACCAGGAGAACCAGCACCACAAACGAGCTGGCAATACCCCCCTCGCCGAAGAGGAGAAGTTGATCGATAAAACCGACGCATTTAAGACCGTGGGCAAACACCCCCGCAGCCACCAGCAACATGACGACAGAGGCGAAGGCCTCCGCCATGGCATGGTAAACCGCTTGTAACCCATCATACAGTTTGCGCGCATCCCGCTTACGGGCGAACTCACTCAATGCGGCCACCAGCAGAGAAAAAATGATGATGGCATTGATGTCCAGGCGCACGTCGTAACGGCCATCAAACAGAAAAATGCCAAGCAGGGGCAGACAAGGCAGCAATGCATAACCCCGTGGCGCTACGACCTGCGAATGTGGATGTTTCACCATCTCGGGCTTGACGCCCTGACGCTTATCGAGCCAGCGTTGCCAGAAGTAGTGGCTCACCCCCATCCCGGCCATGGCACTGATGGAGATCGGCAAGGATAGACCAAAGGCAAACGGCAAGAGCTCCATACCGGAGGCCTCGGCGGCTATGATGACATCGCCGGAAGTTGGCGCCAGCATGATGGCAGCTGGCGAGGCGCAGATCGCCGTCGCCGCGGCTCGGGAAACCCCCAGATTGACCATCAAGGGAAACAGGGTTGCCATCAGCAGGACACCCAGCCCCACCGCCGAGCTGACGGCCAGCGACATGGCACAGGCAACAAAATAGGCCACCACCATCAACAGATAGGGTGAGCGAACATATGCCACCGGTTTGCTCAGCAGTCGCACCAGCATCTGATTGGCACCGATATGAGTCATGTAGGCGGCAAACCCGCACAGCAACATGATCATCAAGCCGAGGCCTGCGGTTCGCTCGACTAACAGGTAGCGGATGAAGTCAATGACATCACTGAGTGGATTGCCAGTGCTGGCAACCTCCAGAGGCAGGATCCGGTTCCCCACAGCCGCACTGACGCAGAGCAACACCAGGCCTCCGGCCAGCAAGACACCGCTGGCTGCATAGCCCTTGAGAATGTGGTACCCCACGAGGATAGTGATACTGACGCCAATGACGAGAGCAAGCATGCATACTCCTGCAGAGAAAGCAGAACGAAGCGTGAATCAGCCTATTTTGCTCGATTGAGCCCAGATATGCCTTGCGCCAATTCACCTTTAGCACATGGCCATTGGTGAAATCTGGCTTAGGCCGCCTTAGCCCCGTGCAATGCGGATCAAATCAGGCAGGATGTGTTCCCATTGAACCAGCTTCAGCCTCATAGGCTTGTTGCAGCAACGCCAGAATAGGTGCCGGCTCCGTACAACGGCGTAGCTGCTGGAATAGCGGTAATGCCTGCGGATACTGCTGACGCAGGTAGCTGAACCACTGCTTGATGCGATTCGGGAAATAGAGCCCCTTGTCGCCGCGGACCTCAAGCTCGCCGTAGCGCAGCAGGAGTTGCAGCACCTCATGCCATGGCATCACGGCCGCCCCTGCCTGCACCACGGCCCCCAGATTCGGCACATTGAGAGCACCTCGCCCGACCATCAGATCGGCACAGCCTGTTACCTGACGACAACGGACGCCATCGGCATGGCTCCAGATCTCACCGTTGGCAATAACAGGGATCGGCAACCGCTCACGAATGCGGGCAATCCATTCCCACTTGATCGCCTCGCCACGATAACCGTCCTCCTTGGTGCGACCATGCACCGCTAACTCGCTGGCACCGGCTGCATGGGCGGCATCGGCAATGGCCAGGCAATCCGCCGGATTATCCCACCCCAGGCGGATCTTGGCTGTCACCGACATCTCTGCTGGCACGGCGGCACGCACGGCCGCTATGATGCGATACATCAGCTCCGGCTCCTTGAGCAGCACGGCCCCCCCCTTGGACTGATTCACCAGCTTGGCCGGGCAGCCAAAATTCAGATCAATGCCCGGCGAGCCCAGCTCGATGGCGCGCACCGCATTTTCCGCCAGCCACTCGGGGGATTGCCCCAGCAACTGAACTCGAACCGGAGTTCCAGAGTGCGTCTTACCACCCTGCCGCAACTCGGGCGCCAGCTTGTAGAAGGTGCGCTTGGGCAGCAGCATGTCGATGACCCGTACAAACTCTGTGACACAGAGATCATAGGGGTTGATCTGACTGAGCAGTTCGCGCATCAGCGGGTCCAGAACGCCCTCCATCGGGGCCAGGATCAGGCGCCCGGCTGAAGGGGCAGTAGCGGCTGGTGCAGCAGACGACGGCATGAATAGCTCCGCAAATAAGGGCCAAGGGCAAGAAACGACGGGGGCGTAATCTAGCATAATTACCCCTCGGGAACGAGGTTCCAGGTCGGCGCCAGCAGCACGGTCTGGGAGCAAAAGTCTGGAAAATGGCAACAAAAACGGCGCTCCCCCAGGGTAAGCGCCGCCGCAGTCAGGCCATGATACAAGTCACGCCCGGCTCTTTTTATGGCTGAACTGTCACTTCCTGTCCGGTAAACGACACCACCTGACCAGCCACTATCTTGCAGCGCTTGCGGGTCTCGATATCACCGTCAACCAGCACCAGCCCTTCGGCGATCGCTGACTTGGCAGCCGCACCGCTCTCGCTCCATCCTTGCAACTTCAGTAAGTCACACAATTCTACGTGGGGATGGCCTTCCAGATTAAACGTCTCCATTACGACTCCTCGTCTTGCGGCGACCCCGGACACCGGGAATTCGGGCCGCCTTGAATTTTAATGGCGCATGTATGTCATAAAAGAGTCGATTTGTCGAATGCAATGGCACAGATCCGCTTATCAACCCCGGTTTAACTGCCGGTTGCCGGGGCTATGGTCAGCCCCCAACCTCCGACATGACCCCATCACTTCGCCTGCGGCGGCCGCACGACCGCAATGCCGTCGTGAAATACCCATGCGGGATGTTGCAGGCTCGCCAGATCCTGCAATGGATTTTGGGTGCTGATCAGCAGATCGGCGACCTTACCGGTGGCCAGACTGCCGAGATCCTTATCCAGTCCTATGGCCTCAGCCGCCGTCTGGGTTGCCGCCAGTAAAATATCTCCATTGCTCATTCCCGCTTGTTGCATCAGACGAAATTCAGTCATCGGCAATCCGCTATCAAATGGCGTCGAAAAACCACCAAAATCCGTCCCCAGAACGACTCGCCCGCCCGCTCGGTGAAAACGACGCAAGTTGTCGATAGCCTGGGCCTCGTAATCGACAGAGAACAGAGAGCTGACGCCATGCCACAGCTCCAGCGTCGGTGTCCAGTAGATACCCCGCTGCACCACGGTGGCCAGTTGCTTGTCATTCAGCGGCTCGACGACCATGTGCGCCAGTTCATCGACCTGAGCATCCAGCGCCAGTTGCAGATTGTAGTTATGGGTCAGATGAGCGACGACCCGCTTGCCTGCCTCATGAGCGGCGGCCGTCATCGCCGATAGGGTATCTGCCGATAACAGGGTCCATGGCCGCCCCTCGCAGTCATCTTCGATGGCAAGTTTGATGACATCGACACCTTGCCTAGCATACCGTCGCACCACGGCTACGGCTTGCTGACTATCTTTTAGCTCAACGGAGCCATATCCCCCCACAGCCGTCAGTATGGGGGAGCTGGAGAGCAGGCGCGCAAATTCGCTCTTGCCTTGGTGTGCATCGCGAAATGCCAAAAAATCGTGCAGTCCGTGGGGGTTCAAATCCCGCACCGTGGTGATGCCAGCTTCTACCCAGCGCAGCAACTGCGCCTCATCATAGGCATCATGAACATGGGCGTTGATTAAGCCAGGCAGTACATAGGCTCCCTGCAGATCGATCAGCTGTTCATCCTGAGCGGCCGCCAGCTGTCCATCGGGGGCCATGGCACGGATGCGCCCATCACGCAGCCGCAGCGTCATGCCGGTTTGTACCTGCAACGGATTGCCGCCGATGAGGGATGCATGGGTCAATAGATAGCCGTTGGGGGTGGCGCGGCAGGCGTTCGATATGCCCAACAGCAGGGCCAGCAGGCAAAAAAGCAGGGTTCGGTTCGTGTTCGCTCCAGTCATGATGGCTCGGCTCCAGTCTTGATTCCAGTTGGGTTGGTACTGGAAAGCAGTTTACCGGCCGAGCCTTTGAACGCTTGATAATCCGCGCCAATCACACACGCAATGATTGAATGTGATCTAAATCCCCGCGCCTAATTAAGCTACAGCGACCAGGTAGCACACGCTGACACGCCGTGAACCCATCCATGGGGGCTCCGCCGCGCCATCCCTGGCGTAGAGGGTCAGCTTAGCGCTACCCTGCCTCTGTGATGGGTGATCTGCTATTCGGAGCCGCTATTTAGTCGCCCTTCGCCTGTGGTTGATTGACGCGCCGTTGCGCTACTTGCCACGCTTCTTGAGCGCTCTGACGGCCCGCAAAAAAATTGCTTAATGCCGCCGTGCTACTGTTCCAGAACAGCGGCATAGCCGGATGGCTGGGCATCGCTACACCCTGGCGGACACTCTGCAAGATAGCCTGACGCCTGGCGTTCAGTGGTTGCGATTGACCGTAGCAGGCGACCAGCCCCGTCTCGGCATCCGCTTGATACAGAGCCATCCCGCGGGGTGTCAGTAGCGACTGCTCGATAAATTCCCGAGCCAGCAATTTTTCGCTCGAGTGACTGCTGATCCCGGCCGCCATCACCCCATAGAAGGGGCGCACAGCTCGCCCATCCAGTGCCGGTAGCCCGGCGGCGGCGTAATCAATACCACTTTGATCCAGACGGCGAGCATCCCAAGGGCCACCCACCATCATCGCCAGCTTCCCTTGACTGAAACGATCCAATGCCAGCTCATAGCTCATCCCTTGCGGCATCCAGCCACGCCGGATCCAGTCGGCAAGCCGTTGCATATTGGCCACAACCAGCGGTTGGTCCGCATTCAGACGCAGCCTCTGTTGGGGATCCACCAGTAGCCCCTGAGTCACCCCGGCCGAGACAAAAGGCCAGCTGTGATAGGGAGAGCTCAGATCCCAGCCCACCAGATCGACCCCCGCAGGTAATGCACTCGCCAGACGGGCAAACTCGCCATCGCCACGGGGAGCCGCCGGCAGCAGGGTACGATTCCAGAAGAGTATCAAGGACTCCAGTTGCAACGGATAACCCAGCAGCCGATCCACCACGCGCAGCGGCGCAACGGCTTCGGGAATACAATGCTCCAGCGGCAAAGCGCTTACCGTCACGCTCTCAAGTAATCCGGCCTGCGACCAGGCTGCGAAGCGATCATGGGCCCAGATGATAATGTCCGGCCCCTGTCCTTGTTGGGCCAGGATCTCGAATTTCTCGACAAAGTTGCCCGGGGTCTCAATCTGGACGGCTCGGCCAGTACGGGCCGAGAACTCCCGACCGATAGCCGTCAACTCCGGAATATTGCGGCCACTCCAGATCACCAACGGACGATCCACCACAGGCTGCGGTCTAGCAAACCAAAAGACGACTGCTCCGGCCAGGCACACCCCCAGCATCCACCTCACCATTTGCTTCGTCATCCGCCACTCCCAAGTGAGCACGCCCACACCCCGGGCGCCAGGAGCGCATCATCAACCAATCATCGGCAATAGCCAGTTTCTGAGGCAACGAGAGTTGTAAACTCTGAGCTACCGCACATCTGGCGTAGCCGCCATTCATGGGCAGTGATACCTATTCAAGCAGACAGTTTTTCTAGTAGGAACCCGGGAGTTCACTCGGAAAAACGATAAAAATGACTCATCATTGATGACGATTTGACCGTTGACGGTGGGCTCGCTGCCGGAGCTGGGGGGGCCTGGTATTCCGGCACCCCAACACCCGTTGGGCTCAGAGGCTCAAGTCCGGCCCAGGTGCCGCCTCGCCCCGGCTCACCACCGGAGTTGAGGCGGATGCATGGCCCCTGCAAGGTGATGCCTGATGCATCGAGTTTGATAAAGCTGCCGGCGGCCTGGATGGTCAGCTCACTCTGACCATCGAGTACTATCTTGGCCCCCGCCTGCAGGTGGATCTCCCGCCCCGCAGCCACCTGCAACGAATCACCCAGCTTCTGATGCATCGAGTGATCGACGATCAGCGAATAGTCCCGTTCAATCTGGCAACGGCTCTCCCCCTGCACGCGCAGATGGTCATCCCCGCCCAGATGGGTAACTCGGTCATGACCTATGGCCTGATGCTGATCATGTTGGATCTGCCAGCGGGCATCCGCCCCAACCCACACCTGGAGATCTTTTTGTCCATGCAGATAGATGGCTTCGTGCCCGGCCATATCTTCGATGCTCAGCTCATTGAACCCCTCACCGCGATAGCTTTCACTGCGTAGCACCGTCTTGCTCTTATGAGCCGGCAACGCATAGGGCGGGCGATTGACGGCATGGTAGCTACGCCCTGTGATGATGGGCTGATCCGGATCCCCCTCGAGAAAGCTGACGATGACCTGATGGCCGATGCGCGGAATGGCAATACTGCCATAATGGCTACCCGCCCACCCTTGGGCCACTCGAACCCAGCAGGAGCTGTGCTCGTTACCGCCCCCCAGTCGATCCCACGGAAACTGCACCTTGATCCGGCCATGCTCGTCGCAATAAATCTCTTCACCCTCGGGGCCAACGACCCGGGCTATTTGTGGACCATCCACCCGCGGCTTCACCTCACCCTGAGGACGCCAACATTGCCGCGCCGGTACCGCCGTAAACTCATTGTGATAGCAGGTAGTCTCGCAACCCGCTTCCTCCTCCAGCGCCTGCGGTTGCTGCCCGTGATGGTGAACGAGAGTCGGTTGCCAGAGCCCATTGGCCTGCGCCAATGGATGGTCCGAAAGTTGAAAGCTATGGCCCGGTTGCAGTTGGAGAACATTGCTCCTTCCTGAGGCCATCAAGGCCTCCTGCCGCAGCGCATCAAAGCGGTAATCGGTAAACGACTGACCACTGCTCTCCTGTTTGAAACGCCCTGGAAAATCGTAATGCTCAAAACAACCCAGGCTCCCATCAACGCAGGGGTCATCCGGCAAATCGTGGTGATACAGCAAGGCATAACCCGGTTGTAAAAAGCTGTGGTCCTGAAGAAGCACGCGTGAGGGGCCAAGCCGCTGTTGCAGCTCGAAGCGTTGAATCCGGCTACCCAGGCCCAATGCTTGTGGCTGCGGATTGAACAGCCACTCACGACCAGTCTGAAGTGCACTGGGATCATCGGCCCAGATCAGCAAGGGTTGCCCATCCTCGGCACAGCCGGAGTGGAAATAATAGAGTCCCTCCTCGGCAGCCAGGCGTTGCACAAATGCCAAATCACTCTCACGGTATTGCACACAATAGTCGCGCGGCGCATGGGTGTGACGCAGCATGAAGCGATGGGCATCAACGCCCTGTTCCTGCAACAAAGTCGCAATAATCTGCTCTGGCGTCTGCCCCTGAAAGATCCGGCTGTTGTGTCGCAGTTGCAGACGCCACAACGGAGGGCGCAGCAGCAAGCGGTAACGGGAACGACGCAAGCCCCGCTCACCCTGTGACGCCGAGACTATAATGCCGTCGACCTGGCGCTGCCGCTGACCATCAAACCAGATCGCCAGTTGGCCACAACTGTTCAGCAGCGGATGGCCAAGCAACTGGTCATAGGTACTGGCCAGCTCCAGTTGCAGTGAAAAAGGTTCACTCAAGGCCTCTTGCCAATCAAAACTGACAACCGCCAGCTCAACCTCCGGCAATGCTTGCGCGACAAAGGTAAAGTGCAATCCTCGTTCACCCGCCATCTCAACCAGCCTCCACAGATCCTGCTGCCACCAGATAGCCCCCACAACTGATGGCGCAGCCAGCAACCGCGACCGGCCGGCCATTGACCAGTACGCTGGCCTCACCACCTGCAATCTGCCGACCATGGCTGGCGTGCTTGGGTTTGCGATGGGCCAGCAGAGGATCCCCCTGCCGGGCCACCGGCTTGCCATGCAGCATCACATCAGGACTCCCCGCCAGGATTGGCGTCGCCATGTAGCCATCATGAGCCGTCCCCCAATCACCGACGACCGCAATCGCTGCACACATAGCCCCTCCGCCAACCCACGAGAGAGCAACCCAGCTCACGCTGCCATAGCCCCATCCTTAGCACTCCAGGGGGGCGCGCCAATCATCAGCCCCCGAGGTGCCAGCAACCGTGTGCTCCCACTCAATCTTGCGATAGGCCAGAGCCACCCGGATCAGTTGGGTAAAATCGGATTTACTAAGGTCTTGGCAATGGGGCATCTGACAATCGATATCGACTATGGTCGCATCGGTCAGCCGGGTACTGAAGAAGTGTTCCTGCCGCCCCTCCACCGAGGTCCGGAACCATTTGAGGGTGACATTCGGCAGCATTTCTCCGGATGCCAGGGCGTTGTAGAGCAAGGGCACCGCCTTGTTCAGCGCCACGGTGAAACAAAATGGCTTATGGACTCGTTGGCCCGACGGCTGACCCGATTGCGGATCGGTCGGCACCGAGACAATATGATCAAACTCCTGAACCAGCATCTCGTCCTCATGCCCTTGGACATAGATGTTGCCTACGGAGTCCGATGTGAAGGCGCCTGCAGTGATATGACCCTGACTCTTGCCCTGAATGCTGATGTAACACGGTGTCGGCATGGCTTGCTCCTGTAAATGGTAGATGAAGTGGCTCTCGCCGACATCCGCTATAGCAGTCGTCATGCCAATTATGAATACTCCTTTCATATCAGTTGCTTATATGATGATAAATTGGGAATCACGGATCGGTGCGCAACAAATGGCGCGGTCTGGAGCTATAGGTCGGCAGCCGTTGCGCAGATAAAGCAGATCCCCAAAAAAACTCTGGCGCCCAAGGGCGCCAGCAGCAGTATTCATGCGAGCGAAGGCTCTCGTTTAGCGATGATGGGGATGCCCCCCCTCATGCCGATGGTGTTGCGGCGGCCGCTGGTAGTGATGCGGGCCATGATGACGAGGCGGCGCAAAGTGGTGCGAGTGATGATGATGAGAGTGACCGTGGTGTTGCGGATGTCGATCATCCCACCCATGCCCCCAGTTATTGCGCTCCGGGTAATTGGAATAATTTGAATGGGATGAGTGAGAGTTGGTATTGGAACCAATCATGGCCCCAGTTGCCCCACCGACTCCGGCACCAATCACCTGGCCATTGCCTCCCATCTGGTTACCGATCGCCGCGCCACCCAAGGCACCAACGGCTCCGCCGAGGGCCGCCTCATTCTTGTTTCCGTGATTGGCCGTGGCCGCTCCGCCCAAGGCACCACCAATAGCAGCCCCAGCCAGAGCACCGGTCTGACCGCCAAATTGCTCACCTAGAATGGTGCCAGCAACGCCGCCGGCAGCCCCTCCAATTGCCGTATTCAAATCCTCTCCAGCAAACGCTGGGCTAGCCAAAACATAAGCGACAACGCAACATGCAGAACGAAAGGTTTTGATTGCCTTCATGGCAGACTCCCTGTGGTAATCAGCCCAAAACGTGGCTGATGCCCTGAAATCTATCACTGCGCCGAACGCAAAAAAGGGGAAAATGAAACCGGTTCAGTCACGGTTCAGCTTGCCAATTAAATAGGTGATCCGCCGCGGCACAGCGAGTGAAAGCAATCGGACCACCCATTTAAATGGCATTATTTTTCAATGCGTTATACAAAAAACACCAAAAGAACTCTTGTGAGTCTAATGACTAGATCTCCCAATCATTGAGCTGCTGATGGTTGAGGGTCGCCACAAACTCCCGAGTCCGCGCCTGCTTGGCCTGGGTAAAAATTGTCTGCGCACTTGCGCTTTCGACAATCGACCCGCCTTCAAGGAGCACCACTCGATGCGCTATGTTGGCCGCCAGTCGCAAGTCATGGGTGGCCATCAACATGGTCGTTCCTTCGCGGGCCAGCTGTCGCAGCACAGCCACCACCTCCAGAGCCAGTTCAGGATCCAGCGCCGAGGTCGGCTCATCGCACAGTAGTACCTTGGGCGCAGGAGCCAGAGCGCGGGCGATGGCCACTCGCTGCTGCTGCCCGCCGGAGAGGGTCGCCGGAGAGGCCTGGGCCTTATGACTCATGCCCACTTTTTCCAGCAACTCGCCGGCCCGTTGATAGGCTCGCTCCTTTTCCCATCCTTGTACCGTCAGCAACCCTTCGACGACGTTGGCGATCACAGTGAGATGGGGAAACAGCTGGAAGTTCTGGAACACCATGCCCGTCTGTTGTCGGATGGCCTGGATCTGCGCCCGACTCGGCGCATGATGGTCGGTAAAGCGGATTTGCGCCGCACCTAGCTGCAACTCGCCCGCCTGCGGGATCTCCAGCAGGTTCACACAACGCAGCAAGGTGCTCTTGCCACTCCCCGAGGGTCCAATCAGGGCGGTGACACTCCCTTCGGCCAGTTCCAGATCGATGCCGTTGAGCACCTTATGTTGGCCAAACCATTTATCAATCTGAGTCAGACGAATCATTCTCTACCCCCTCGTGCGCCCTGATCCCGGTTCAGGCGATTTTCCAATTTATTCTGCAGTGCCGAGAGTACCGAGCTAAAGAGCAAATAGATCAGCGCTGTCTCCACGTAGAGGATCAACGGCTCATAGGTAGCGGCGGCAATACGCTGCGCCGATTGAAACAGTTCAGGAACCGTGACCGCGGCCGCCAGGGACGTGTCCTTGACCAGGGCAATGAAGGTATTGGACAACGGCGGAACCGCGATGCGTGCCGCCTGGGGCACTACGATACGGCGCATCGCCTGAAACCAGTTCATGCCAATCGAATGAGCGGCTTCCCACTGGCCACGCGGCACCGCATCCAGGGTGGCCCGAATGATCTCGGAGCTATAGGCACCGACATTCAGGGTGAAACCAATCACGGCGGCGGTAAAGGCGTCCAGCGTTATACCTGCGCTGGGCAAGCCATAAAAGATCAAAAACAGCTGAACCAGCAGCGGCGTACCACGGATCAACCACACGTAGAAGCGAACCACGGCTACGAGTGGACGGGGGCCATACAGACGCCCCAACGCCAGCACGAAGCCAAGGCTGATGCCGCCAATGAAGGTGATCAGTGTCAGTGGCACGGTAAAAAGAAGCCCCGCACGCAGCAGGGGCCAGAAAGAGTCGAGCATTAACTGCAACCAGGTAGGCACTATACGGCTCCTCCTATCGGTTGACGAACAGATGGATGAAAGGTGCGGCGTTATTTCGAGACATCGGCACCGAAGTATTTGTTTGAAATCTGCAGGTAAGTACCATCCTGCTGGGACGAGGCCAGCGCCTCATTGATGGCTGCCAGCAGCTCAGGTTGCCCCTTGGCCAGCAGGACGGCGGCGTGATCGGCATTATCCTGGGTGGCTGCAATCTTCAGCGGTGCATCCGGCTTGTGCTTCTTGAAGTCCAGAAACGAGATGCTGTCGTTGATGGTCGCATCGGCGCGGCCCGAAAGCACCAGCTCGACCGACTGGTTGAATCCATCGGTCGCCACCAGCTCGGCACCGGCGGCCTGAGCCAACTTGCCAAAATTACTGGTCAGCGATTGCGCCGCCTTCTTGCCCTTGAGATCCGCGAAGCTGGCAATCGCACTATCACTCTTCACCAGTACCACGGCCTTGGAGGTGATATAGGGGGTGGAGAAGTCATACTTGGCCTGACGCTCGGGGGAGACTGAGACCTGATTGATGACCACGTCATAGCGCTTGGCATCGATGCCGGCGATCAGGCCATCCCATTTACCCTCGACAAACTCGGCCTGGACGCCGATCTTCTTGGCTATGGCCTCGCCGATCTCGACATCGAAGCCGACCAACTTGCCACTGGCGTCGTGGTAGCTAAATGGCGCATAGGTGCCTTCGGTGCCAATCTTGAGAACTCCCGCCGACTTGATGTCATCAAGACTCGATTGTGCGTAGGCTCCCGTGGCCAGAGCCAGTTGCAGAATGCCGACTAACAGGGCTGATTTAGTAAGTTGCATGTGGACCTCTCTTGTTCACTTCATCCTGCCGAAGGGAAACGCCAGTTTCCTTCAAGCCATTGATTCATCGCATCAGCCAGGTTGGCTGCGTTGAGAGGCAAGATAGCGTCCAGCTTGCATACGGCGAACCGATTAAAATCGCCATCTATATGCAAAAATTAGATAAAGAGCCCTTTGAATCTTCAGTTATCGATTAAGAGATACGCCAGAGGGATGCGCTTGCGCCAGCGAATGGCATTGGCCTATCGGTTCTGTGAGGCAGCGGAAAAGAAGAGATGATCCGAAGGGCTGAGCCTGGAGACGTTCTGCATCCAGGCTCAGGAATATTCACTCACGGTTTATGAGCACTCAGAGGGTTGCCGCAAACGCCTCCATCTGCGCCAGTTCACGCTGAAGCTGGCTGGAGAGCACAGGGAAACGGCGATAGGTCTTGGGATCGGCGCTGTCGGCCTCGATGTGGAAGCTGACCGCGATGCGTTCGCGCTTCCATTGGTTGCGACAGTAGAGGCCATAGTAGCGACGGATCCAGCCGACCAACTGTGCCACCGGGTACTGAGCGGCAAATTCGCCACGCAGCAACTGCTGCAACACCCCCTTCGGCGTCAGGTGCTGGGTCTGACTCAGGCGACGAATGGCATCGAGCACCGGAAACGGCATCAGATCCGCCTCATCCGTCTGCTCGACGGGACGCAACTCGGCGGTCGGAGCCTGGTGAACTATGGCCTGCATGGCCGGCAACGCCAGCCGTGCAATCCCCAAGGATCCGCTGTCTTGCAAGGGGATGCCCTGTTCCAGAATGTAGCGGTTGATCTGCAACACCCGTGACTTGCTGATACCCCCTATGGGTGACAAGACACCGGAGGTATCACCATCCATGGTGCAGTAGCCGACGCTGGCCTCGGAGAGGTTCGAGGTGGCAATCAGCAGTTTGTTGCCACGATTGGCCAGCAGCCAGATCCCGGGTGCCCGCACCCGGGCCTGAATGTTCTGCAATGCCAGATCGTCACGTTGCCAGTTGAGCGGATCCTCGGGCGTCAGTTCGTTGGCCAACTGCAGATATCCACTCACCAGGCCGGCAATCGACCAGGCGTGATGGGTGGCCCCAAGTTCCGCCGCCAAACCAGCCGCGGCGTTGAAGGTCACAGAACCACTGTATTCCGAGCCCTGGTACAGGGTGGTCAATACCTGCGGCATCACCTGCTCACGCAGCCACGTCAGAGGCTCCTGCCCGCCCCGAGCCGTCGGTTGCAGACGCCCCTTGGCCAACTCTGCCAGATAGGCACTCTCGCCCAAGGAGGCATAGGCCTGAACCTGAGCCATATAGACCAGAGCCCCGCACAGAGCCGAATCGGCACCACCGGAGAGACTCAACGCGTAGCCACCCGTGTAGGTCTTGCGCTGCCAATCCCACAGACCCAGGGCGACGGCACGGCAGGCTTCGGCATGCTCATCTTCGGCGGCCAGCTGGCATGGGGTCGCCAAGGCCCGGCGGTGATCTTCCGGCGCCCAGGCAAAATCCACGGCAGCAATCCCAGCCCCGCCCTCGGGCAGCAGGGATTGACTGCTGATCAGACGCTGGGCCCGGTTGACCTGCAGATCCACGGTCGCGCTATAGACCTTCAATGGCGCAAAGCTCAAACGGTCCCCGACCAGCACCAGCTCGCCGTTGCTGGCGATCATCGCATCACCGTCATAGACGGCTCGCCCCGCCTCGCAGCCCAGCAGATTGGTGTAGGCATAGATGGCACCATAGGCCCGCGACCCTTCACGCACAAACTGGCTGCGCTGCTGCTGTTTACCCAGCGCAAAGTGGCTGGCGGAGGGGTTGAGGATCACATCGACGCGACGCTCGAACAGGCTGCGGCCAGGACGCGAAGCGACCCAGGAGTCTTCGCAGATCTCAAAACCAATGCGCACCCCGCTGACCTCAAAGACCAGATCGCCAACCGGAACCGTCTGACCGGCCAGGGTGACTGAGCTAACCTCTCCGGCTGGCCATGGCGTGAACCAACGCGGTTCATAGTGGATGCCGCTGCGCGCCAGATGTTGCTTGCACACCACACCGTGCAATTTGCCTTGGGAGAGAAGTGCCACCCCGTTGAACACCTGGCCACCGGGGACATGGAGCGGGAAGCCAACGGCCACCAGCAGCTGTTCCGGCAAGCTCTGGGCCAACGCCATCAACTCGCCGGGTAGTGAGTCCAGCCAGTCGGCGACAAAGAACATGTCTTCGCAGCCGTAACCGGTCAACGCCAATTCAGGTAGCAGCAGGAGATCCGCCCGGGCAGCTTGCGCCTCGGTAACCGCCTGGCGGATCAACGCCAGGTTACCATCAAGATCCAGAGGGGTTGTGTTGATACAGGCCGTAGCCAGAGTCAGGGTTTGACGCATGAAACTTCCATACTCCTGTTAGGCCACCTGGCTGAGTACCCGGTGGCGGACGCTCGCCTCAACGGCGAAGGCCTCCATTAAATTGGTTAAGAACTCCCGATCCCGGCAGAGTGTCTTGCCGGGACTATCGGAGATCTTGGCAACCGACTGCCCTCCCAGGCGCACCATTTTCATCACCATGTTGAGTGGTTGATTGATGCCAAAATCGGCCATCAACCAGGTGCCAATACCAAAGCTGGTTTGTACCCGACCG
>JAGOXX010000100.1:0-2988 GCA_018059485.1 Aeromonadaceae bacterium
CCCGTTAGATTTCCCTCAGATTTTCTGTGTGGCTTTGGAGTTGTGAATGCCTTTTGCACTTGGCCAGCGTTGGATTAGTGATACCGAGACCGATCTGGGTCTGGGTACCGTGGTTGCCCTCGAAGGACGCATGGTGACCCTGTTGTTCCCTGCCAGTGGCGAGAACCGAATTTATGCCAAGGACGATGCCCCGGTCACCCGGGTGCAGTTTCATGTAGGCGACACAGTGACCAGCCACGAGGAGTGGCAACTGGAGATTACCGATGTCGAGGAGCAGCAGGGGCTGCTGATCTATCACGGCACCCGCCTCGACACCGACGAACCGTGCAGCCTGAAGGAGGTGTTCTTAAGCCACTTCCTCAAATTCAACAAGCCACAGGATCGCCTGTTCGCCGGGCAGATCGACCGCCTCTCGCGGTTCAGCCTGCGCTACCAGGCGCTGATCCATCAGCATGCCCGCCGCCGCAGCCCGACCCGCGGTCTGGCCGGTGGTCGCGTCAGCCTGATCCCGCACCAGCTGCACATCGCCCGCGAGGTAGGACATCGTCATGCCCCGCGCGTTCTGCTGGCCGATGAAGTCGGTCTGGGCAAGACCATAGAAGCCGGGATGATCATCTATCAGCAACTGCTCTCGGGCCGCGCCCAGCGGGTGCTGATCCTGGTTCCCGAGTCCTTGCAGCACCAATGGCTGGTCGAGATGTTGCGCCGCTTCAACCTGCACTTCTCGCTATTTGACGAAGAGCGCTGCATCGAGTCGACGCACGATGCCGAAAATCCGTTCGAAACCGAACAACTGGTGATCTGCAGTCTGGAGTGGTTGCGCAAGAAGCGCGCCCGCTTCGACGAGGTCCACTCCGCCCCCTGGGACCTGCTGGTTGTCGACGAGGCCCACCATCTGGAGTGGAACGACGAAACCCCGAGTCGCGCCTACCAGATCGTCGAGGCTCTGGCCGAAGAGACCCCCGGAGTGCTGCTGCTGACCGCGACCCCGGATCAGCTCGGTCACCAGAGCCACTTCGCCCGCTTGCGGCTGCTGGATCCGGAACGCTTCTACGACTACGAAAGCTTCCTGGCCGAGGAGCAGAGCTATGGCCAAGTGGCCACAGTCGCCCAGCATCTGCTCGAAGGCAGCGAACCCGATGCGGCCGATCTGGCCATACTCGCCGACTGTCTGGATGGCTTTAGCCCCGACTCCTTGCACGATCCGGAACAACGCGAACGGGTTCTGCACGATCTGCTCGACCGTCATGGCACCGGACGTATCCTGTTCCGCAACACCCGCGCCGCCATCCAGGGCTTTCCTGAGCGCCATCTGAACCTTTACCCGATGCCACTGCCCGAGCAGTACAAGACAGCGATCAAGGTGATGGCCATGATGGGCGGCAACGCCGGTGATGCCGACACCCGTGCCCGTCGTTACCTCTATCCGGAAAAGATCTTCCAGCAATTTGAAGGCGAAGCGGCGACCTGGACCCAGTTTGACCCGCGCGTCGACTGGCTGCTGGCGCTACTCAAGTCAGCCCGCCATGACAAGGTGCTGGTGATCTGCTCGGAAGCAGCCACGGCGCTGACCCTGGAGAATGCCCTGCGTACCCGTGAGGGGATCCGCGGTGCCGTATTCCACGAAGAGATGTCGCTGCTCGAACGGGACAAGGCTGCCGCCTACTTCGCCCAGGAAGAGGCCGGCGCCCAGGTCATGCTCTGCTCCGAGATCGGCTCCGAAGGGCGCAACTTCCAGTTTGCCCGCCATCTGGTGCTATTCGACCTGCCACTCAATCCGGATCTGCTGGAGCAGCGCATCGGTCGTCTGGATCGTATCGGCCAGCGCAACATCGTCGAGATCCATGTCCCCTATCTGCAGGAGACGGCCCAAGAGACGCTGCAAAACTGGTATCACCTCGGCCTCAACGCCTTCGAGGAGACCTGCCCGACCGGGCGCGTGGTCTTCGAGTCGGTGCGTGACGAGCTGTTTGCCCTGCTGGCCGACAACGTCACCGATGCCGAGCGACTGACCCCGCTGTTCGAGCGCACCCGCAGCGAACACGATGCCCTGAAGAGCAAGCTGGAACAGGGACGGGATCGTCTGCTGGAGATCCACTCCGGCGGTGGCCGTGGTGCTCAGGAGTTGGTGGCCCAGCTGGCCGAAGAGGACGACCAGACCGCACTGGTCAGCTTCGCCCTGCAGCTGTTCGACGACATCGGCATTCAGCAGGATGACCGTGGCGAAAACGCCATCGTGCTGACCCCCGGCGATCACATGCTGGTGCCGAACTTCCCCGGTTTACCGGACGACGGCATGACCATCACCTTCGAGCGTGACACGGCGCTGTCGCGGGACGATCTGACCTTCGTCACCTGGGATCATCCACTGATCCGCGGTGGTATCGACCTGATCCTGGGCTCCGAGATCGGTTCTACGGCGGTGGCCCTGCTGAAGAACAAGACGCTACCAGCCGGCGCCCTGATGCTGGAGCTGGTGTTTGTCGCCGAATCGGCCAGCCACCCGCAGCTCTACCGCTTCCTGCCGCCGACACCAATCCGCTTGCTGCTCGACAAGAACGGCAATAATCTGGGCGACAAGGTGGCGTTTCACGCCTTCGATCGACAGTTGAGCCCAGTCAATCGCCATCTGGGCAGCAAGTTGGTCGGAGCCTCACAAGCCGTGATCCACGGTCTGATTGCTCAAGGTGAGGCCGTGGCCGCACCGCGTCTGGAGCAGATAGTGACCGAGGCGCGGGCCAGCATGGATCAGACCCTGGGCAATGAGTTGGCCCGACTGACGGCACTCAAGGCGGTCAATCCGTCGGTGCGCGACTCGGAGCTGCACCATCTGCGTGAGGTACACGATGAGCTGACCCACCTGCTGGATCAGACCAAGCTCAAGCTCGACGCCTTGCGCTTCATCGTCGTCGCCCACAACTAGGCCGATGCCACACGTCCTGAAGGCTTGGCCTTCAGGATAGTGCTCGTCAGTTAGCGAAGGCGAGA